>NZ_JBEZDN010000005.1:0-158819 GCF_040648315.1 Pseudonocardia sp. NPDC049154 | reverse complement strand
GGCAGCGTGGACAGGTCGTTGCCGAAGGTCGCGGTCTCCGAGGTGAACCGGTCACCCGTGAGCTGCATCCCGTCGCCGGAGTCACCCGCGAACCGAATGACCACCCGGTCCCTGCGGATCGGGGTCACGGTGGAGGTCATGCTCTCAGGTCTCCTCGCTCGAGAGGATCGGACATGGAACGGGCGGGTGGGCGACAGACGCCCACCCGCCCCGGGTCGTCGACCGGTCAGGCCCCGGAGGGCGGCGTGACGGTCCAGCCGAGCCCCTTGACCAGGGCGACGGCGTCGAAGTACTCGGTCGTGCTGATCAGGAGTCCGTCTTTGACGGTGAACAGGGCCACGTAGCTCGTGCTGTAGGGGTTCCCCGTCGGCAGGACGGTGGTCGAGCCGGAGTAACGGGCGACGTACTCGCCCTCCCGCTCGGTCGAGACGATGTCGTGGTCCTTGTAGTTCAGCGGCGCCATCAGGTTCGGCACCGCGCTGAACCACTCCGTGACGGCCGCCTTGCCCTCAACGACGGTGGGGATGCCCTCCGGCGCGAAGGGGATGTGCATGACGACGTCCGGGTGCAACGTCGCAACGATGCCGTCGACGTCCAGGTCCGACACGGCGTCGATGTACCGACGGACCAGGGCCGTGCCCGTCTCCGTGGCGCTTGCGGTCATTCGATCTTCTCCTCGATGTTCGTGCCGCCTCAGCCCTGCGGCCAGATGACCCGGTACTCCTCGGCGACATCGGCGGCGACCGAGTCCTCGTCCATCAGGCCGGGGTCGACCAACCGCGCCCAGGCCGCGGAGTCCCGGGCCCGCTGGAAGTCCTCGAGGGTCGGCCAACTCAGCTCTCGGACCGCGTCGAAGAGCGGCTCCGAGCCCTCGGTCCCGTAGCTCTCCGGGACACAGAGGGCGATCACGTGCCGTTCCGCGCGCAGGCTGTTGCCCACGGCGACGTGGTCGGCGGCGAGTAGCTCCTCCCGCCACGATGCGTGGTCGGTACCCGCGGGCCGCCGCACGAGCTGGAGCAGTTTGACGCCGACCGCCTCCGGCCCCCGTGGCGGGCCCTCCTCAATCACCTCCTCGGTGGTGACGAGGAAGGCCAGGCCGGGCACGTCCATGAAGTTCGGCTCGTCCTTGAGGGCGTGCTCGGTGTACTCGGGGTCCTCCCCCATCGCCAGGCCCGCCGCGGCGTCGTCGAAGTAGGCCTCCGCGATCCCCTCGTAGGGCGACGGCGGCAACCCCGTGTGGACGGGGAGGCGGTGGCTCTGGACGTACCGGCGCAGGCTGCTTATCCGGCGGGCGAGATCGGCGTGCGTGGTGCGCCAGTGCTGATGGAACGCCTCGTCGGAGAGGTCCGGCCTGCGCGGGATGAGCGCATAGAGCTTGGCGGTCACGACTCCGCCATCGATATGGCCCCCTCGGGACAGGCGTGGGCCGCGAGCCGAGCGCTCTCCTCGTGCTCCGCCGGCACGTCGATGGGGACGTCCCGCTCCAGGTTGTAGCCCTCGTCGTCGGGTTCGAAGACGTCCGGCGCGAGCGAGTAGCAGCGACCGTGACCGGTGCAGAGCGCTCCGTTGACAGTGACCTTCACGTTGTCCTCCTGGTCGGCTCCGGCGTCAGGCAGAGGTGGGCCAGACGAGGTGCAGGTTCTTCATCGTCCGCAGCTGCGCGCTCTCGTAGGTGGGCTTGGTGCCCGGCTTGAGCTCGAAGTCCGGGATGCGGGCCAGGAACTCCTCGATCGTCACGCGCAGCTCCAGCCGCGCCAGGTGGGCGCCGAGGCAACGGTGCACGCCCACGCCGAACGCGGCCTGCACGATGTCGGTGCGGCGGATGTCGAACTCGGTCGGGTTGGCGCAGGCCTCCGGGTCCCGGGAGGCGGCGGCGTAGTTCAGGGCGATCCGGTCGCCCGCCTTCAGCTGGACCCCGCCGATCTCGACATCCTTGCGGACCGTGCGCGCCGGCGCCACGACCGGCGGGTAGAGCCGGACCGTCTCCTCCACCGCGTTCGGGATCAGTTCGGGGTGGGCGATCAGGTCCTTACGGATCTCCGGGTGCGTGGCGAAGTGGTAGACCGCACCGGACATCGCGTGGGTCGTGGTCGCGAGGCCACCGAAGATGACGTCCAGCAGGATGTGGACCTTGTCCTCCCACGGGCAGGGCTCCCCGTCCCGGTCCACGCCGGCATTGATGACGTCGATGACGTCGCCCTTCGCGGGCTGCTCGGCGCGCGACTTCAGGTAGGTGTTCAGGTACTCGTAGACCCGGGCGAACGCCGGGATCCGGTCCTCGAGCGGGCCGAACGAGTAGGTGTCGATGTCCTGGAACAGCTGCGGCAGGTCCTCCACCGGCACCGGCACGATGGAGTTGAAGAGGATCAACCCGGGGAGCTGGGCGGCGAAGTCCGCTACGAACTCGCACTCCCCCTTCTCCGCGAACCCGTCGACCAGTTGACGGGCGTACTTGCGCGCGAGGTCCTCGATGCCTTCCACGCTCTTCGGGGCGAAGAACGGGTTGAGGACGCGACGCCAGGTGTCGTGGTAGGGCGGGTCGAGGTCCTCGGGAAGGATCGGGATGGACTCGTCCGGCGGGTTGAGCAGCCAGCCGTCGGCACTGGAGAAGGTCCGCCAGTCCTGCCCGGCGCGCCGCACGTCGGCGTGCCGGTTGATGACGTGGTACCCCTTGCCGACCGTGCTGTGGGAGACGGGGCAACGGGCGACCAGGTCGTCGAGCACCTCCTCGAAGTTCTCGGCGAGGCTGACGTCCTCGATGTCGAAGTCGTTGTGCATGTCGCGTCGCGTGGTGTGCGCGGTCTCGGTCACCTCGTCGTGCCCTTCTACGTCTTCGGAGACGTCCTCAGCAGGTCCGCCGTGGACGAACAACTGATAACGATGACCCTAGACTGGCCGGGCTGAGCGTCTGGTGTCAAGTTCGCCCGCCACCTCCGAGGGCAGATCGGTCGGCGCGCCACCAATCCGGGTTACTGTGTTCATAGATTATGTCGCGGGAGAGGCGGTCGTCATGGTGCAGGACCAGTCCGAGCAGGCACTCCGCGAGGAGGTGCGAGGGCTCTGTGCGGACTGGCGGTCCGCCGGTCGCTACGTCCCGCGGGCCGACTCGTGGCTGCGCAGCCCCGACCTCGCGTTCAGCAAGGAGCTGGCGGCACGCGGCCTGATCGGGCTGACGTGGCCGGCGCCCTACGGACGCGGGCTCGGCTACGTTCACCGGCTCGCCGTGACCGAGGAGCTGCTGCGAGCCGGGGCACCCGTGGCCCTGCACTGGATCGCGGACCGCCAGATCGGACCCGCGATCCTGCGGCACGGGAACGAGCAGCTGCAGGACGAGATCCTGCCTGGTATCGCGGCGGCGGACGTCGTGTTCTGTCTCGGCCTCAGCGAGCCCGGGGCGGGGTCGGACCTCGCCTCGGTGCGCACCCGCGCGGTGCCCGACGGCGACGGTTTCCGGATCACCGGACGCAAGATCTGGACGAGCGGGGCGCACCACGCCACGCACGCCTACGTGCTCGCCCGCACCACCCCGCGGGCCGAGGGCGCCCGCCCGCATGCCGGGCTGTCCGAGTTCGTGGTCGACATGAGCGCCCCCGGGGTGGAGGTCTCCCCCATCGTCGACATGACCGGCGAGCACCACTTCAACGAGGTCGCGTTCGACGACGTCCCGGTCGCGGCGCACCGCCTCATCGGCACGCGGGACGACGGCTGGCGGCAGGTCACCGAGCAGCTCGCCTTCGAACGCGGCGGGCCGGAGCGGGTGCTCACCACCTATCCCCTACTGGTCCAGGTCCTCGCCGAGGCCGAGGTCGCGGACCAGGCGGAGTTGGGCGGCTTCGTCGCCCGGCTGGCCGTCCTGCGGCGGCTGTGCCGTCACATCGCCGAGCTGCTGGACTCGGGCGCCGCGCCCGTCCAGGAGGCCGCCACGTGCAAGCTGCTCGGGAACGCCTTCGAGCGCGACGTCCTGGAGCTGGCCCGCCGGGTCGCCCCGACCGGGCCGCCGGCGCTGCGAGCCGCACTGAGCCAGTCTCTGCTGGCCTCGCCCGGGTTCTCGCTGCGCGGCGGGGCGTCGGAGGTTCTGCTGTCGATGATCACGAAGGCCGAGGTGGCGGCATGAGTGAACTGCGCGAGCTGGTCCGGGACGTCGTCGGCGGCGGCGGGGAGGTATGGAAGACCCTGACCGAGCTGGGCCTGACGACGATCGGGGTCCCGGAGGAAGCCGGCGGCTCCGGCGGGACGCTGCACGACCTGGTCGAGGTGGCGGAGGCGCTCGGTGAGCACGGCGTGGCCGTCCCCTTCGCCGAGCACGCCACGGCCTGCAGGGCCCTCGCCGGACACCGAGAACCGCCAGCCCTGGGGACCGTCGCCGTGGGCCGCCCGGGCCGGGTGGTCGCCCCCTGGGCCTCACGCGCGTCGCACCTGGTGCTCCTGTCCCCCGACGGGACGGCGACGGTGTCCACACCAGTGGGGCGCGTCGTCACGCCGGGGACCGATCCCGCCGGGCAGCCTCTCGACGAGGTCGAGGTCCAGACGGGCCGACTGTTGACCGGGGTCGACTCCGCGCAGGTCCTCACCCGCCTCGCCCTGCTGCGGGCCGCCACCCTCGTCGGCGCCCTGCGCGGTGCCTACCTGCTCACCCGGGAGCACGTCCGGACGCGCGAGCAGTTCGGCCGCCCGCTCGTGAAGCTCCCCGCCGTGGCCACCGCGCTGGCCCGGCTGCGGGTCGAGCTGCTGCAGGCGGAGACCGCGCTCGCCGCGGCGCTCGACCTGGCCGAGACCCCGCGGGCCCGGGATGCGGCCGCCACGGCTCGCGTGGTCTGCGGGTCTGCCGCGACCGAGGGCGCCCGGATCGCCCACCAGCTGCACGGCGCGCTCGGCATCACCCAGGAGTACGCGCTGCACCCGCTGACCCGGCTGCTCTGGGCCACCCGGGACGCCGATCTGCCCGAACACGACTGGGCCGCACTCCTGGGCAGGCGGGTCGCCGACGGCGGCGAGGAGGTCCTGTGGGACGAGCTCACCGCGGTGGTCGCGACGTGACCGGCCCGTTCACCGAGCCCAGGGACAGGTCGAGCCCACCGGACCGGGCGCACCCACACGCCGGGTGAGGTCGCGGAGCCACCTGGCTCGCGACGAGCGGGCGGGCCCCACCTGCTGTGAACGTACGTCGCCGCGGCGGCCCTCGTCGGGCTCGTCCTGTACCTGACCATGCCCGAGACGAAGGAACGGCAGCTGGACTGAGCAACGACGGAGAAGCTTGACTCGACCGGTTCCATCAATACCATAATCCTAGATTTCGCTCCATGACGCGCCACGAAAGGACACCCGGACGATGACGACCGCGGTCGACTTCAACCCGCTCTCCCCGGAGTTCCAGCAGCAGCCGTACCCGCACTACCGACAGGCACGCGACGAGACGCCCGTGCGGTTCATCGAGGCGCTGAACGCCTGGGGGATCTTCCGCTACGAGGACTGCGCCTACACCTTCAAGCACCCCGAGCTCTTCTCCGCCCGCGACTTCATCACCAACGCCTTCGGAGAGTTCGACCCGGTCCCCGAGGTGCCGTCGATCATCGCGCTGGACCCGCCGGACCACACCCGACTGCGGAAGATCGCCAACGTCGCCTTCACACCCAGGGTCATCCGCGGCATGCAGGACCAGATCGACAAGGTGATCAGCGATCTGCTCGACGAGGCTCAGGCGAAGGGCGAGTTCGACTTCGTGTCGGACTTCGCCGCCTACGTGCCGGTCAGCGTCACGGCCGAGATCCTCGGCGTCGACGCCGTGCTAGGACGGGGCGACTTCAAGCGTTGGACGATGGATCTGATCAAGGCTCCGAGCCGGATGGCGCTGCCCGAGGCCGAGCTCGCCCAGATGAAGAAGAGCGTCGAGGAACTACGCGCCTACTTCATCGACCAGATCGCCTACCGGCGCAAGAACCCCGGCAACGACTTGATCTCCGCCTTGATCCAAGCGGAGGAGGAGAACCAGTCCCTCACGGAGACCGAGATCCTCAGCCTGGCTGCCCTGATCCAGTTCGGCGGCTCCGAGACCCCGTCCCACCTGATCGGCACTTCCATGTGGGAGCTCTTCGAGCAGCCCGAGACCCGGGCCCGGGTGCAGGCCGATCCTTCACTCGTCGGGGAGGTCGTCGACGAGACCCTGCGGCACCAGTCCCCGGTGCACTTCGTGTTCCAGACCGCGACGCAGGACATCGAGATGCACGACGAGACGATTCCCGCCGACTCCTTGGTGTTCTCCTTCATCGGCTCCGCCAACCGCGACGAGCGGATGTTCAACGACCCCGACACCTTCGACATCGACCGCAAGGGCAAGAACAAGCACATGGGCTTCGCCCGCGGCGCGCACTACTGCATCGGCGACATGCTCGGCAAGATCATGTGCGGCAGCGCGATCCGGCAGGCCCTCGAACGGATGCCGAACCTGCACCCAGTCTCCCCGGAGCAGGAGTGGATGCCCTCGTTCTGGATTCGTGGGCCCAAGGAGATGCGCGTCGCCCCGTAGCCACCCGAGCGACCTACTCGCGCCGGGCCCCACGCGCGAAGCCGGGGCCCGGCCCGGACCGTAGGAGGAGAATCCGCCATGACCTATGTGATCGCCGGACCCTGTATCGACGTGCTCGACAAGTCCTGCCTGGAGGAGTGCCCGGTCGATTGCATCTACGAAGGCGACCGCAAGATGTACATCCACCCGGACGAGTGCGTGGACTGCGGGGCCTGCGAACCCGCCTGCCCGGTCGAGGCCATCGTGGAGGCCCCGGTGGCCGCCGGCGACGCACTGCTCCACGTGGCGGACAACGCCCGGTTCTTCAGCGAGATCCTGCCCGACCGGGACACCCCGCTCGGCGCGCCCGGCGGCGCCTCGGGCCTGGGTCGGGTCGGCGCGGACACCCCGCTGGTCGCCGGCGACCGAGTCGGCTGATCACCTCGCCCCCGCCGCCACCGCTACGGCCTGGATCTCGATCCGGGCACCCGGCGCGGCGAGGGTGAGGCAGACCGTGGTGCGGGCGGGCGGGTCGGTGGGCCATACCGTCGCGAACCCGGCGTCCCACGTAGACAGGTCGGCCGGGTCGGTGAGGTAGGCCTCCACCCGCAGCACGTTGCCGGGGACCGTGCCCGCCGCCTCCAGCGTGCAGCGCAGCAGGTCCAGGACCTCCTCGACCTGCTCCGCCATCGTGCCCGGCGCCCCGGTCAGCACCGACGGCGCCACCAAGCCCGCGGTGTGGACGAGGCCGCCGTGGGCGACCGCGCCGGAGATGGTCGCGGCCTGCCCCGGCCACCGCCGAATCACGGCCGCACCCGCTGCAGCAGGTCGGGGCCGAGGTCGGCGACGGCGCCGACCCCGAGCAGGGTCAGCACGCTGAACATCTCCGCGCGGAGCAGCTCGTGCATCCGCCGGACGGCGGGTTCGCCCCCCGCGGCCAGCGCGGTGGCGGCAAGCCGCCCGACGACCACGACGTCCGCGCCGAGCGCGAGCGCGGTGACGACGTCGCCGCCGGACCGCACGCCGCTGTCGAGCGCGACCTGCGCCCGGTCGCCGACGGCCGCGGCGATCTCGGGCAGCTGCTCGAGGGCCGCGGGGGCGCCGTCGAGCTGGCGGCCGCCGTGGTTGGACACCAGCACCGCCGACGCACCGGCGTGCACGGCCGCTTGCGCGTCCGCCGCGGTCAGGACGCCCTTGGCCATCCACGGCAGCGGGCACTCGGCCATCCGCTCGCCCAGCTCCGCCCAGGTCCAGACCGGTTCGGTGCGGGTGAAGAGCTGCCCGAACACCTCCGCGGGGCGGACGGGGCCGCCGACCGGGTAGTTGCCGGTGATCACCGCGGGGTCCGGGTCGAACCGGTTGCGCAGGTTGCGCTCCCGCCAGCCCGCCGTCGGACAGTCGACCGTGACGCACACGGCGGAGTACCCCGCGTCGACGATCCGGCGCAGCATCGCCGAGTAGGTCGACGGCGTGCCCATCGGGTGCAGCTGGGCGATCCGCGCCGCAGCGGGCGCGGCCGCGGCGACCGCCTCGATCGGGTGCGTCCCGGCCTCCGGCACGATGCTCGCGGCTCCCATCGCGGCATTGGCCCGGGCGACCGCGCGCTGCCCCTCCGGGTGGAACAGCCCGTCCGCGCCGAACGGCGAGGTCAGCACCGGCACATCGAGCGGGACCCCCAGGAACATGGTGGCGAGCTCGGGCACCCCCCGCCCGCTCATCACGCGAGGGCGGTACTCCCACCGCGCGAACGCCTCCCGGTTGCGGCGCAGGGTCCGTTCCTCCCCCGCCCCGCCGTCGAGGAAGTCGACGACGTCGGCCGGGAGCGCCGCGCGGGCCGCGGCGGCGATCTCGGACAGCGTCGCGAACTCGACGTCACCGGGGTGGAAGCTCAGCTCGGTCGTCTGCGTGCCTGCGGTCATGGTGCCCTCCCGGTCCACTCGGTACGACGACGCGCTCATGCCCGCTCCGCGAGCAGCAGCCGGTCGCTCACGGCGTCCTGCGAAGCCGTGATCATGTCGACGAGCCCGCCCACGGTGGTCTCCCGCTTGGTCGCAGCGTCGAGGTCGCCGATCACGCGTCCGCGGCTGAGCACGAGCAGCCGGTCGCCGAGCGACAGCGCGTGCTCCATGTTGTGGGTGATCATCAGCGTCGTCGCGCCCATCTCCTCGACGAGCTCGCGGGTCAGGTCGAGGACCCGACCGGCGGTGCCGGGGTCGAGGGCGGCGAGGTGCTCGTCGAGCAGCAGGACGGAGGGTCGGGACAGCCCGGCCATCACTATCGTCAGGCTCTGCCGCTGTCCGGCGGACAGCAGCCCGACGCGGTCGCCGAGCCGGTCCTCCAGCCCGAGGCCGAGCCGGGCGAGGTGCTCGCGCATGAGGGTGCGGCGCTCGGCGCTCACCGCGAACCGCAGGGTCCGGCGCCTGCCGCGGGCCAGCGCCAGGGCCAGGTTGTCCTCGATGCTGAGCTCGGGCGCCGTGCCCGCGCGGGGGTCGTCGAACACCCGCGAGACCCGCCCCGCGCGTCGGTGGTCGCCGTGCCGGGTGACGTCCACGCCGTCGAGCCGGACGCGGCCGCGGGTCGGCCGGGCCGCGCCGGAGACGATCTGCACGAGGCTGCTCTTGCCCGCGCCGTTGCTGCCGATCACGGTGGTGAACTGACCGGTCGGCAACGTCAGCGACATCCCGTTCAGGGCCACCACCTCGTCGGTGCGGCCCGCGTTGTGGACCAGGGTCACGTCGTCGATCTCGAGCATCAGGACACCCCCACCGTCGGGCGCTCGCGGCGCGAGCGGGTCAGCCACCGAACGCCGCCGCCGAGGTAGCGGTGCGCCGCGACGGCGATGATCAGGGTCAGCGCGGTGACGCCCTTGAGGTCCGCCGCGGGCAGCCCGACGCGCAGCGCGCCGGTCAGGATGAGCCGGTAGAGCAGGGTGCCCGCCAGCACGCAGGCCACGATCCGCAGCACGGCGGACCCGCTGGGCCGCAGCAGCAGCTCGCCGAGCAGGATCGCCCCGACACCGCCGACGAACGTCCCGATCCCCATGTTGACGTCCGCGTAGCCCTGGGTCTGCACGACCAGCCCGGCGCCCAGCCCGGCCAGGCCGTTGGCGAGTACCAGCGCCAGGACCGTCATCGCCCGGTCGTCGACGCCCTGGCTGCGCGCCATCCGCGGGTTGACACCGCTCGCGCGCAGCGCCAGCCCGATCTCGGTGCGCAGGAACAGCAGGTAGAGCCCCAGCACGACGAGGACCACGGCGGCGAGCACGAGCACCGTCCGCGCGTCCCCGCCGCCGTCGAACACCGTGGCGGCGGAGAGCAGCCCGACCGTCGGCGCCCCGAGCACGTGCAGGGTGACGCTGAACAGCCCGATGCTCATGACCAGCCCGGCGAGGAGCACCTGCACCCCGAGGGTGAGGTGCAGCAGCGCCGTGGCCAGGCCGGCGAGCGCTCCGGCCGCCGCCCCGACGAGCAGGGCGAGGGTGGGGTCGACGCCGGCGATCAACGCGACGGCCGTCGCCGCGCCGCCGAGGGCGAAGCTGCCCTCCACGGTGAGGTCGAAGTCCGAGCGCAGCCGGAACACGGTGTAGATGCCGAGGAAGACGATGACCAGCGGCAGGCCGGTGACCAGCGTGTCGAGGACGAGGCGGCCGAGCATCACTGGACCGTCGCGGTGGACAGGATGGCCTGCGGGATGGTCACCCCGAGGGATTCCATGGTCGCCCGGTTGATGCCGAACTCCACACCGGAGGGCTTGCCGAACGGGACCTGCGCCGCGGGCGTGCCCGCCAGCACCTGGGCCGCGGCGTCGGCCGCGAGCGCACCGACCGCCGGGTAGTCCGGTCCGATCGTGGCGAGGATGCCGTCGACCGAGGCGTCGCCGCCGGACACGTAGACCGGCAGCCCCGCGCCGCCCAGCGCCGCGCCGACCGCGGGCAGGCCGGCGAACACCGTGGCGTCCGGGCCAACGAGCACGGCGTCCGCGCGCCCGACCAGCCCGCGCGCCGCCGTCGCGACGTCGGCGGAGCCGGACAGGGTGGA
This sequence comes from Pseudonocardia sp. NPDC049154, assembly GCF_040648315.1. Taxonomy (NCBI): domain Bacteria; kingdom Bacillati; phylum Actinomycetota; class Actinomycetes; order Pseudonocardiales; family Pseudonocardiaceae; genus Pseudonocardia; species Pseudonocardia sp. NPDC049154. The sequence continues at coordinate 148,280 of NZ_JBEZDN010000005.1, read as the reverse complement.
CTCCACCAGCTCCAAGCCGGGGTGGGCGGCGAGCGCCTGCTTCAGCGCGTCCGTCCAGACCACCATGTTCTGGTTGGACGGGTCGTACAGCGTGCCGAGCCGGGTCGGGGCCGGCTGCACCGTCATGATCTGGTCGAGCAGCAGCGCCGGGTCGACGTAGTCGACGCTGCCCGTGACGTTCCCGCCGGGCGCGTCGAGGCTCGCGGCCAGGCCCGCACCCACCGGGTCTCCCATCGCGATGGCGATCACCGGCCGATCGGTGACCTGCTTGGCCAGCGCGATCACCGCCGGGGTGCCGATCACGGCGAACGCGTCCGCGTCCGAGCCCGCGAGGTCGCGCGCCGACGAGGCGATGAGGCTCTGGTCCCCCTGCGCGTTGACGACGTCGACCTCGACCTTCTTGGGCGCCAGCTGCGCACCGAGCCGCGCCTCGAAGGCCTGCACGGTCTGGTCGAGCAGGGTCGCGGGGGCGATCTGGAGCAGGCCGACACGGTAGGTGTCGCGCTCGGCGAGCGGGGTGTCGTCGGCGGGCGCCGCGGAGCACCCGGCGACCAGGGCACCGAGCAGCCCCGAGAGCGCGACGCCGCGCAGCAGGCGGCGAGCACGGGGCCCGAAGGGACGGAGCGGGGACACGGTGGACCTCCCGAGGAGCGGAGTCGAGAAGATATTCTCGGCTTGAGCCCTCAGGGTGTGCGGCACTGCCTCTGCGGGTCAATGACGGAGTCGGGAAGTTCTTCTCGGCTTAACATGAGAAGAACTTCTCGAAATATGGCAGGATGGCGGACACCATGACGTCACAGACCACCGGCCAGGCCCGGTTGCGCCGGGACACCGCCCGCACCCGGGACAAGCTGATCGCAGCGGCGGGCGCGCTGCTCGCCGAGCAGGGCCCCACCTTCAGCCTGCCGGAGCTGGCACGCGGCGCGGGTGTCTCCACGGCCACGGCGTACCGGCACTTCACCGACGTGTACGAGGTGTTCGCCGAGTTCTTCCTGCGGCTCGCGGACGAGCTGGTGGCCGAGCTCGGCGCCGTGCCCGCCGACGTGCGGGGCCTGGACCGGTTCACGCGGATGAGCGGCCGGTGGGTCGCGCTCGCGGCCGGGTGGGGTCGCGCCGCCACCCAGATGCGCAGCCCGACCGGGTTTCTGGAGCGCGTCCGCACGCAGGAGCCGGTGACGTCGGCGTTGCACGGTGTCCTCGCCCCGGTCGTGCGCGAGCTGGTGGCGGACGGCGTCTGCCCCGAGCAGGACGTCGACTACGCCGTGCTCGTCTGGGTCACCCTGTTCGACGAACGGGTGGTCGTCGACCTGCTCGCCCTCGGCTGGTCCCCCGCCGAGGTCGCAGCCCACCTGCAGCGCTCGGTGCTCGGCGCGCTGGGCGCCACCGCCACTACCACAGTTCCCGCATGGTCCCCCACGGACCGCCCTGGGCGCTGATCCCGCCGTCGACCGTGACCACCTGGCCGGAGATCATCGCGGCGGCGGGCGACACCAGGAACCCGACGACGCCGGCGATGTCCTCCGGAGTGCAGAGCCGCCCGGTGGGCGTGTGGTCCACCAGCAGCCGCCGCACCTCCTCCTGCCCGGCCAGGTAGGTCTCCAGGGAGTCCGTGAGGACCGGACCCGGGACAACGGTGTTGGCCGTGACGCCCCGCGGTCCCAGCTCGACGGCCCAGGACCGGGTGAGCGCCTCCAGCGCCGCCTTCGCCCCGCCGAGCAGCCCGTGCCCGGACTGCGCGAACCGGGCGTCGAGCCCGCCGACCGTGAGCAGCCGCCCGCCCTCGCCCATCGCGGGCGCAAGCCGGTGGACGAGCTCGACCAGACTGTCGATCACGGTCGCGAAGGTCATCCGACTGTGCCGCCCGGCGACCTCGACGAGCGGCTTGAACGCCGTCGACGCCGCGTTCGCCACCAGGGTGTCCACCCGGTCGAACCGGTCCAGGACGGCGTCGGCCAGCTCCGCCACCCGCTCCGGGTCGCCCAGGTCCGCTGTGACGACGAGCGTCTCGGCGCCCTGCTCCTTCAGCAGCGCCGCGACCTCGTCGGCCGCGGCCCGGTCCCGCCTGCCGTGCACGACGACGTCGTGGTCGGCGGCGAGCCGCTCCGCGACCGCCCGGCCGATGCCGCGGGCGCTCCCGGTGACCAGGGCGACCCGGCGGCTCACGCGAGGTCCAGCAGCCGGGCGAGGTTGCCGCCGAGCACGAGGTCGGTGTCGGAGTCCGACAGCCCGAGACCGTGAATGACCTCGATCTCCGCGCCCGGGTCCGCCATCGGCCAGTCCGAGGCGAACACCACCCGCTCCGGCCCGTGCTTCTCGATCACCGCGCGGACCTTCGCCGGCTCCAGCGTGCCCAGCGAGGGCGGCCAGGAGGTGTCGACGTAGACCGGCAGCCCGATCACCGTCTCGATCGCCTCGTCCAGGCGGCGGTAGCCGCCGAAGTGGCAGGCGATGACGTCGAGCCGCGGGAACCGCCGCACGATGTCCGCCAGCATCGCCGGGCTGCACCGCTCGCCCGGGTCCGTCCCCGCCGCGCCGACGTGGATGATCACGGCGAACTCGCCGGACATCGCGTCGAACGTGGCGTGCAGCCGCGGGTCGTCCAGCCGCAGGTCCTGGAACATCGGGTGCACCTTGGCGCCCTTGAGGCCGTGCGCCCGCAGGCTCGCGACGTTCTCTTCCGGGCTGAGCCCTGGGTGCACCGACCCGAACCCGACGAAGTGGGCCGGGTCCAGCGAGCCCGCGAACCGGTTGGCGTTGTCCACCCGGTCCGGGGTGTTGGCCACGCCGAGGCAGACCGACCGGTCCACCCCGGCCGCGGCCATGACCTCGGTCAGCGAGCCCACGGTGCCGTCGCCGAAGCGCTTGAGGTCCGCAGGCGAGCCGGCGATGGCCTTGCGCGCCACGCTGTCCGGGTAGACGTGGGTGTGCCCGTCCACGATCAAGGAGCTCACAGCTTGTTCACCTCGCCGCCGTCGAACACGATCACCGAGCCGGTCATGAAGTCCGACAACGACGACGCCAGGTAGCAGACCAGCGGCCCGAACTCGTCCCCGCGGCCCATCCGACCGGCGGGGATCTTGCGCAGCCGCCGCTCCAGGGTCTGCGGGTCCTCCAGGACCGCGGACTGCGCGTCGGTCTCGAAGGCACCGGGCGCGATCGCGGTGACCTGCACGCCGAAGCGCGCCCACTCCGCCCCGAGGGCCTTGGTGAACTGCAGCACGGCGCCCTTCGAGGCGGAGTACGAGACCAGCACCGGCTTGCCGTTGATGCCGGACGTGCTCGCCACGTTGATCACCTTGCCGGACCGCTGCTCGAGGAAGTAGCGGCCTGCGGCCCGGGCCAGCACCGCCGGGGCCCGGACGTTGACCGCGAAGACCTCGTCCCACTCCTCCTGGGGCTGGTCGACGAACCGCCCCGCCGGCGCGATGCCGGCGTTGTTCACCACCACGTCGAGCCGCCCGAACCGGGCGACGGCGTGTTCCGCGAGCGCCGCGACCTGCTCCGCGGACCGCATGTCCACCGTCTCGATCGCGATCCGCTCGGGGTTCGCGGCCTGCAGCTTCTCCAGGTCGGGGGTGGCGCGGGCGACCGCCAGGACGTTCGCGCCCTCCGCGGCCAGCGCCTCGGCCGCGGCGCGGCCGAGCCCGCGGCTCGCGCCGGTGACGATCGCGACCTTCCCCTCCAGGTCCAGTTCCATGGGGTCTCTCCTCAGATGTCGAGCACGAGCTCGTCGTCGAGCGAGCGGGACACGCAGATCAACATGGTGTCGCCCGCCTCCTGCTCGTCCTCGGTCAGCAGCGAGTCGCGGTGGTCGGGTCGGCCCGAGACCACCGGCGACTCGCAGGTCCCGCAGGTGCCCTCGCGGCACGAGGACGGCACCGGGGCGCCTGCCTCCTCCAGCACCTCGAGGATCGAGCGGTCCGGGCCCACCTCGACCTCGACGGCAGAGCGCACGCATCGCACCCGGAAGGAGCCGGCGCGCACGGGGGCACCGACCTCCTTGGGCGCGAACCGCTCCACGTGCAGGCTGCCCTTCGGCCAGCCCGCGCACCGCTCCTCGACCGCGCGCAGGAGCGGCTCCGGGCCGCAGCAGTAGACCAGCGTGTCCGCGGCCGGGGCGTCGAGCAGCTCGGCCAGCGGCAGCAGGCCGTGGCTCTCCTCCGGGTGGATGCGAACCCGCTCGCCGTGCTCGGACACGGTGTCGCGGAAGGCCATCGACGCGGCGCGTCTGCCGCCGTAGGCGAGCATCCACTCCGCGCCGGCGGCCTGCGCCGCGGCGATCATCGGCAGGATCGGGGTGATGCCGATGCCGCCCGCCACGAAGAGGTAGCGGGGCGAGGGCTCCAGCGCGAAGTTGTTGCGCGGGCCCCGTGCCGTCAGGGTGTCCCCCACCGCGACGGCCGTGTGCACGTGTTCCGAGCCCCCGCGGGACTCGGGCTCGCGCAGCACGGCGATCCGCCAGACCTGCCGGTCCGCGGGATCGCCGCACAGCGAGTACTGCCGTTCGAGGTCGGTGTCGAGCACCAGGTCGATGTGGGCGCCGGGCTCCCACGCCGGGAGCTCGCCCCCGCCCGCGCGGCGCAGCTCCAGCGCGACGACCCCGTCCGCGACCTCCTCGCGGACGGTGACCTCGACCTTGAGCTCCTGCTCGGCGGCGGCCCGGGCCGGTGCGCCGGGCGCGGGCCCGGTCACGACCCACCGGCCCTGGTGACGATCTCGACGACCGAGCGCTTGGCGATCTTGCCGACGGCGTTCTTCGGCAGCGAGTCGAGAGTGAGCACCTGGCCGGGGACCTTGATGCTCGGTAGCCCGGCGGCCCGACAATGCTGCTGCAGGTCCTCCTCGGTGGCCGCGGCGCCCTCGCGCAGCGCCACCGCGGCCAGCACCGACTCGCCCCACTCCCGGTCCGGGAGGCCCACGACGGCGGCCTCCAGCACGGCCGGGTGCGAGTACAGCACGTTCTCGATCTCCGAAGGCGTGATGTTGTAGCCGCCGCGGATGATCAGGTCTTTCTTGCGGTCGACGATGTAGAGGTAGCCCTCGTCGTCGAAGGTGCCGATGTCGCCGGAGTGCACCCAGCCGTCCACCAGCGTCTCGGCCGTCTTCTCCGGGTTCTTGTGGTACCCGAGCATCGTGTACGGCGTGTGGAACAGGACCTCGCCCCGCTCCCCCGGCCCGCAGTCGGCGCCCTGCTCGTCGACCACGCGGACGTCCGTGAGGAACGACGGCCTGCCCGCCGAGGCGGTCAGCCCCGTCTTCCCGTCGGCGATCCGCTGGTGGTCCGCCTGCCGCAGCATGGTCGCGATCGAGGCGACCTCGGCCATGCCGTAGAGCTGCGAGAACACCGGCCCGAAGCGGTTGACCAGCTCGGTCACCCGCTCCGGGGCGATCGGCGCCGCCCCGTACCCGATCGACGTGAGCGTGGCCAGGTCGGCCTTGCCCAGGTTCGCCTCCAGCACTCGGTAGAGCATCGTCGGCACCAGGTAGGTGTGCGTGACGGCCCGCTTGGTCGCCTCGGCGGCGAACACCGCGGGATCGAACCCCCGGGCGTCGTGGAACCCGACGGCGCCGCCGAGGAAGAAGGTCGGGGCCAGCGTGATCTGCACGCTGGAGTTGTGCGGGATGGTGGTCAACCAGCGCGAGCTCGCAGACATCCCGTACTCCAACCCGGCGACCATCGCGTGCGTCGCGACGGCCCGGCCGTCGAACAGGATGCCCTTGGGCGCCCCGGTGGTGCCGCTGGTGTAGACGATGCAGAACTCGTCCTCCGGCCGCCGCGCGTGGACCGTGGGCGGCGGGGCCGCGGACGCGTCCGCGAGCGACCAGTCCGCCTCGGAGTCCACGTCGAGCACCGCCAGCCCGAACTCCGCCGCAAGGGTCTGCGCGAGCTCCCGGAACGGTCCCTCGGTGAGCAGCACCCTGGCGCCGGCGTTCTCGAGGATGGCGCGGTACTCGTCCTCGCTCATCCGGAAGTTGAGCCCGCAGTACACCGCGCCGGCCTTCGTGCAGCCGACGATCGCCTCGGCGACCTCGAGCCGGTTGCGCAGCAGCACGGCGACCCGGTCCCCGGGGCGGACGCCGAAGCGGCCCTGCAGGGTGTTCGCCAGGCGGTTGGTCCGCTCGTCGAGCTGGGCGTAGGTCAGCGACCGGTCGCCCTCGAAGGCGGCCGTCGCGCCGGGGGTGTTGCGGGCGTGCGCCAGTACGGCGACACCGATGTCCATTGTGTCGTCTCCTCGTGGATGTCGCGCCGAGCCGTCAGGCGTAGAGCACGACGTTCCCGTCCTCGACCCGGACGGGGTAGACGCGGACACGGCCGCGTTCGTTCTTCACCAGCGGCCGCCCGGTCTCGAGGCGGAACTCGTAGCCGTGCCACGGGCAGGTGATCCACTCGTTGTGCTGCTCGTAGCGGTACTCGTGCACTGCGGTGTCGGCCATGGTGCCCTTCACGACCCCCTCGCACAGCGGGGCCCCGTGGTGCGGGCACTTGTTGAGCAGGGCGTGGTACCGGCCGTCGACATTGAGCACGCCGATCGACTTCCCGTCGATCTCGACGATCTTGCGCTGCCCGACCGGCAGCTCTTCGACGGTGCAGATCACGTGCGGGTTCCCCTTGGGGCGCGCGGGCGTCTCCGACTTCGGCGTCGACTTCAGGGTCTCAGTCAAGGCGGTCTCCGTAGACCTCGCGGGGCGTCTCGACCTGGATCCGGCGGCGCAGCTCGGGGCTGATGCCCGCCAGCGCGCGGTCCGGGTTGTCGAAGTCCCAGTGCGGGTAGTCCGAGCTGTACATCAACACGCGGTCCGCGTGCAGCATGTCCATCAGCGGGGCCAGGTGCCGGGGGTCGTGGGGCTCGATGAAGGGCTGCGTGGTGAAGCGGACGTGGTCGAGCAGGTACTCCGAAGGCGGCCGGGTCAGCCACGGCACCTCGTTGCGCAGGCCCTTCCAGTCCCGGTCCAGCTTCCACATCACCTCGAGCGCCCAGATGAAGCCGCCCTCGGCGATCACGTGCGTGAGCTTCGGGAACTTTTCGAAGACCCCGTGACAGAGCATGCTCAGCGTGTTGGACTGGTGGATCTGCCCGAGCGCGGTGTGCCACTCCAGGTAGAAGGTCGGGGTGCCGGCCATCTGCGGCGCCTTGGCGAACACGTTCTCGGTGCCGGACGGGTGGGTCACGATCGGTAGCTCGTGGCGGTTGCAGGCCTCGTAGATCGGCCAGTAGTGCTTCTCGCCCATCAGGATCTGGCCCAGCGGCATGAACACCGCCACGACCCCGTCGCGCTTCGCCATCCGGTCGATCTCGGCGACCGCCGCGTCCGGGTCCTGCGGCGCGACGACGAGCGCGCCTCGGAAGCGCTTGTCCTCCTGGAGCCAGCGCTCGCACATCCACTCGTTGTAGGCGGACGCGATGGTCGCGGCGACCATCCCGTCCGGCATCGCGCCGATGCCCAGGCACTGCCCCGACAGCAGTACCGCTCGGTAGACGTTGTGCGGGTCCAGCAGCTGCTTTGCGGTGAAGATCGGGTCCGTGGCCGGCGGGACACCGGGCTGGGCCGCGTCCTCCCGGTACGCGCCCGCCGGGTTGATGTAGAGGTAGTCGAGCGGCAGCGTGAACTGGGCCGCGGCCATGCCCTTGGCCCAGTCGTCCCCGCTGATCCCCAGCCGGGTCCGCCAGGTCTCGGTCATGTACGGCATGAGGTCGCGGATGCCGTTGACGAAGTTGGGGTGGACGTCGGAGTCGATCACCCCGTTCTTCTTCAGGTCGGTCTCGTCACGGGCGCCCTGGGGCGCCTCGATCGTCGTCACTGTCGATCTCCTCTCCGGTCAGCGTGCGCGTCCGAGAAGCGCGAGGTTGTAGTACTGGGCACCGGAACCGGCGCCCGCGGCCGCGGCGATCTCGGCGTTCGGGATCTGTCGGTCGCCCGCGGTGCCGCGGACCTGATGGACTGCCTCCGCCAGCTTGAGGGTGGGGGCGCCCCAGCCGATGTGACTGAAGCTCAGCAGGCCGCCGTCCGTGCAGGTGGGGAGCTTCCCGTGCGGTCCGATGCCGGTGGCGAGCGCGAAGTCCGTGCCCTCGCCCTCGGCGCAGAAGCCGAGCGCCTCGAACTGCCGCGCGACCTCCAGCGAGTTCACGTCGTAGAGCTGGGCGACGTGGATGTCCTGCGGCCCGACGCCCGCCTGCCCGAAGGCCCTCCGCGCCGCCGCCGTGCCGATGGACCAGGCCTGCTCGTAGCGGGCCGGGTCGACGTACTGCTGGCGCAGCCACTCCATGCCCGCGCCCAGCAGCACGACCGGCGGGTGCGGCAGGTCGCGCGCCCGCTCGAGCGTGGTCACGACGACCGCGGCCCCGCCCTCGGAGGCCAGGCAGAGGTCCAGCAGCGTGAAGGGGTCGACGACCGGCGGCGCGGCCAGCACGTCGTCGGCGGTGTAGGGGCCGCGGCCCGCCATCACCGCCTGGGGGTTCGCCGATCCGGTGGTGCGGATCGTGGCCGCGATCTCCGCCGCACCGCGCCGGGCGTGCGGAAACCGGGCCAGGTGGCGCTGGGCCACCAGGGCGAAGTGCGCGGCGGTGAACGCGCCGAACGGGGCGACGAACTCGTTACCGGGCTGGGTGTAGGAGGCGACCCGGCCCCCGCCCAGCACCCCGGCCTGCCCACCGGTGATCAGGACCGTGGTGGCCTGGCCGGTGAGCAGTGCACCCGCCGCGTCGACCAGGGCGGGGACGCCCTGCGGGTAGGAGTCGCCGATCCAGCGCAGCGGCACCCCGAGCAAGGTCGACCAGTCGGCCGACCCCGGCGCGAGGTCCGTTCCGCCGGGTCCGGGCCACCGGGCGGCGATGCCGTCCACCGCCGTGTGCGGCAGCCCGGCATCGGCGAGGGCGAGCTTCGCCGCGTCGAGCGCGACCTGCAAGGAGTTGCGTTCCGAGCGCTTCTCCTGCGGCGTCACGCCGACCCCGACGATCGCCACGTCCGAGAGCTTCACGAGGTCGTCTCCCGAAAGGCCGGGACGAGCCGTCCGCCCTGCTCGGTCCAGGTGACCTCGACGGCGGCACCGATCGCCGGCAGCGGGTTACCCACCAGACCGGCGAGCATGCTCCAGCCCTCGTCGAGGTCCACGATCCCGAGCCCGTAGGGCGCGGTGAACTCCGGGCTTGGCGCCTTGTGCACCGTCGTGGCGCTGTAGACGCGGCCCCGCCCGGAGCTGCGCTGGTAGGACCAGTCCTCGGACAGGCACGCGGGGCAGGCGACCTGCGGGGTGAAGAAGTTGCGCCCGCACGCCCGGCACACCGGCCGGACGAGCTCGCGCCGGGCGGCCGCGGACCAGAAGCCCGCGGTCAGCCCCTCGGCGTCGAGTGCGGTCACGCGCCACCCACCAGGAGCCGGTGCGCCGCCTCCTTCACGGTCATCCCGACCTCGACCCCGCGCTTCGCGGCGGCCTGGTTGTGCGCGCTGATCAGGCCGTACTCGTAGCCCGCGAAGGCGTCCCCGATGGGGGCGGTGGTGCCGTCGATGCAGGCACCGGCCAACCCGGCCTCGTCCGCGGTCGCCAGCCCGGCGATGCCGGAACGGTTCTTGCTCATCCCGCCGTCGTGGCAGATGAACCCCCACGGCTTGGCCTCGAGCAGGAACTTCGCGCCGCTGCGGCCGGTGTGTCCCGCCGTGACCAGCACGGACGTGTTCTCGTCCTCCGGGTAGGCCCAGACGATCGAGTCGGTGACGACGACGCGGCGACCGCTCTCGTGCGTCTCCACCACCTCGCGACGGATCTTGTTGCCCACCTCGGTATCCGTGGGGTCGGTGTCCAGCAGCAGGTCCGCGGCCTCGGCCACGCTCATGCCCGGCCTGACCCCGCACGTCTCGGCCACGTAGTTGACGTGCTTGACCACGCCCGAGCGGTACAGGTCCTCGCCGTTGCCCATGTCCGCGGTCATGCCGTCCGCGCACGCCGCCGCGATGCCCAGGGCCTCGAGGTACCACAGACCGGCGATCCCGGCGCCGTCCTTGCCGACGCACGCGTCGTGCCCGATCACCGCGCGTGGGCGGTGGACGGCCACCATCCGCGCGGGGAGCACCCCGATGTAGGACGCCGGCACGACCACGTCCCGCCCGGTGTTGCGCTCGTCGACGTAGCGCGCCGAGTCCATCGTGACGATCCGTCGACCGCCGCGCTCGACCACGATCTCCTGCGGGTGGTCCTGCTCCCGCTCCAACAACGTCTTGCCCATACCCGGTTCCTGACTCCGTCGTCCCGCCAGCTGCCTGAATCTAGGGATATCATTAACAGCAGCACCGATGTTAGACGGTCGTCGCACGGTTGGCCAGACCGGAGGACGGGACGCGTCAGGTGCCGTACATCTCCCAGCTCAGCACCTCGTCCATCTGGCGCTGATAGTGGCGCTCGAAGTAGCTCAGGGTGTCGTCCATGTGCTTGCGCATCGCCGCCTCGGCCTTCTCGCCCTCGCCGGACTCGATGCCGATGCACACCTCGTCGTGCGCCTGCCAGACGAGCTTGCGGAACCGTCGCGGGTAGTCCACGCCCAACACGGTCCCGTCCGTGATCCAGTGCAGCGAGTTGATGCAGTAGCCGAACAGCGGGTTCTCCGAGCCCCAGGCCACGAGGTCGTGGAAGCGCCGATTCTCGTCGAGGAAGGCCTCCCGGTCGTCCAGGTCGGAGCCCATGCGGTCCACCGAAGCCCGCAGGTCCGCGAGCAGGCCCCGGTCCCCGCGCTCCGCGCACAGCCGGGCGGTGATCGGCTCCAGCAGCTGCCGGGTCTCGATCACGGCCCGGAAGGGCGTGTCAGCGAACTGCATGAGCAGCGCCAGCGTGCTGGCGAGGTGCCGCGAGTCCGGGGAGGTGATCACCGGACCGCCGCCCGGGCCGGGCCGGATGGTGAGAACTCCCTGCAGCTCCAGCACCCGCAACGCCTCGCGCAGCGTGTTGCGCCCGACGTTGTAGGTCTCGAGCATGTCCCGCTCGGGCGGCAGGTGACTACCGGGCGGGAGGTTGCGCTCCTTGATCTCACGAACGATCCGTTGGGCGATCACCGTCGCCCGCTTCGGCGGCATTCCGACCGGCACCGAGCGCGGCGCGACGTCCCTACGAGCGGCGGTCATGGTCTCCCCTTGCAGCTCCGGCTATTTCCTGGACATCGTACTCAGGATTGACACCCCGAACCGGAACTCGCGGCCCATCGACGGGGGTTCGCCGAGATGATAGACATAGTATTCATGAACTCCACGGAGATGTGGTTCGGTCTCGGACCGGCGGAGCGTGCCCTGCAGGACGAGGCCCGAGCGCTGGCCGCCACGGTCGCTCCCCTGGCCGCCGAGGCCGACGCGATGAGCCAGGTCCACCCGCGCGTGCGAGAGGCGCTGCGGACGAGCGGACTCGCCGGACTCATGGTCCCGGCGGCGTACGGAGGGCGGTCCGAGTCGGTGGACCCACTGGCCGTGTGCCTGGTGCGGGAGGTCCTCATGAAGACCTCGTCCCACCTCGACTCGCTTTTCGCCCTGCAGGGCATCGGCAGCTACGCGATCACCCGCGGGGGAACCGAGGAGCAGCGCAGGCAGTGGCTGCCGCGGGTCGCCTCCCTCGAGACCCTCGCCGGCCTGGCGTTGACCGAGGAGAACGCCGGATCGGACCTGAAGAACGTCGCCACGACGGTGACGGACAAGGACGGCGCGCTCGTCGTCCGTGGCGAGAAGACCTTCATCTCCAACGCCGGCGCCGCCGACTTCTACATCACCCTGGTCAAGGAGGAGCTGCCGGAGGGACCGGGCCTTTCGCTGGTGTTGGTCCCGGCGGACGCGCCCGGCGTCACCACCCGGCCCAGCCCCGAACTGATCGCCCCGCATGTGCTCGGCGACCTGACGTTCGACGACGTCGTGGTGCCCGCGGAGGCCCGCCTCGGCGCCCCGGGCAAGGCCATGTCGCTGGTCCTGTCCACCCTCGCGGTGTTCCGGGTCTCCGTCGCGGGGGCCGCGGTGGGGCTGGCCACCGGTGCCCTCGAGGAGGCCGCGCGGCACGCACGCACCCGCGAGCAGTTCGGCCGCCCGCTGCTCAGGCACGGCCCGGTCGCCCAGCTGCTCGCCGACTCCTGGAACGACGTCGAGATGGCCCGCCTGCTGACCTACCAGGCCGCCGCGAGCGCGCGGGAGGACCCGCGGGCCGCGCTCAACCGCTCCTCCATGGCCAAGGTGGCAGCGACCGAGGCCGCCACCCGGGTCGTGGACCGCTGCGTGCAGGTGATGGGCCGCTGGGGCCTCATCGCGAACACGCCGATCGAGCGCTACTACCGACAGGCCCGACCGATGCGGGTCTACGAGGGCGCTTCCGAGGTCCTCAAGCTCGGCATCGCGAGCACACTCTGCGCCGAGATCGACTGAGGGCGACACGATGCGGGTGTGGTGCGGGACGCTGGACGGATCGGGCACGAACGGCGTCGACGTGGTCGAGAAGGCGGACTACCTGGGCGGGACGTCGGCGGTGTCCGGCGGCATGTTCTGAGTGCCGATGAACTCCGGATGTCCGAGCTCGGGGTCACCGAAGACCGCGACGACGCGCTGCGGTACCTGCGGGCGGTCACCGCGGGCCGCACCGCGGACGACGTGCTGCTGGCACTGATCGACCGGGGTCCAGCGATGGTGGACTTCCTGGAGCGTCGGGCCGGCCTGCGGATGGCCGCGCACCTTCCCGGACCACCACCCGGAGTGGGACGGAGCGCACGCCGGCGGCCGTTCACTGGATCCGGAGCCGTACGACATCACGCAGCTCGGTGACCTGGCCGAGAGCCTCCGCCCGGACCCCACGGCCCCCGTTCACCATGCGGGAGTACGAGGAGTGGCGAATCTTCACCCGGTTCCCGAACGAGGAGCTGCGCCGCCGCGCGGACGCGGGCCTGGTCGCCCGCGGCCGGGCGCTCGTCGCCCCGCTGCTCAGGGCCTGCGCGGCCCTCGGCGTCACCCCGGTGACCGGGTGCGGTGTCGAGCGGCCCGGCACCTCGCACGGCGCGGTCACCAGGGCCCACCCGATGGGCCCCGGCTACCCGGGCGCGGGCGCGACGCTCGGTCCCGGCGCAACCATGGCTTACGCGGCGGGGCTCGCCGCCGTCCGCAGGCTGGAGGTCACCACGGCCCGCGGCTGACCGCGGAACGAGAAGGGGGCCGGCGCCACGCGCCGGCCCCCGTCTCGTCCCGAGACGTCAGCGACCCTGCCAGCGCGGAGGACGCTTCTCCGCGAACGCCCGGGCGCCCTCTCGGGCGTCCTGCGAGGAGCGGACGGGCTCGATGAGGAGTTCCTGCCGGGCGAACTGCTCGTCCTCGGGCCACAGCGCGGACTCCGCCATGACCACCTTGGACGCCTGCACCGCCAGCGGCGCGTTCAGCGCGATTTCGGCGGCCAGCGCCTGCGCGGCTGCGCGCGCACCGCCGTCGGGGACGACGCGGTTGACCAGCCCCAGCTCCGCGCACCGCGTCGCGGTGAGCGGGCGGCCGGTCAGCACAGCCTCCGTGGCCAGGTTGCGCGGGATCCGCCGGGGCAGCCGCAGCATCCCGCCGCCGGACGCGACGAGCCCCCGCTTCACCTCCGGCAAGCCGAAGGTCGCTCCCTCCCCCGCGACGATGAGGTCGCAGGCCAATGCGATCTCGAAGCCGCCGCCGAGGGCGGGACCCTCGACCGCGGCGACGATCGGCTTCCGCGGCGGGCGTCCGACGATTCCGAAGCCCCCGCGGTGTTCGTCGACCGGCCGCTGCCCTGTCGCCGCGTAGGCCTTGAGGTCCATGCCGGCGGAGAACAGCGTCGGCGAGCCGGTGAGCACGGCGGCCCGCAGGTCGTTGGACTCGTCGAGCTCGTCGAGGGCCGCGCTGAGCAGGCAGGCCGTCTCCAGGTCGATGGCGTTCCGCCGCTCGGGCCGGTGCAGGGTGAACACCGCTACGCCGTCGACACGCTCGACGAGCAGCGGCAGGGTGCGCGCGTCCGCCGACCGGGTCAGCTGCTCGGTCATCGCGGCGCCATCCGGATGCCGCCGTCGAGCCGGATCGTCTCCCCGTTGATCATCGGGTTCTCGAGAATGTGCAGCGCGAGCGCACCGTACTCGTCCGGGGTGCCCAGCCGGCTGGGGTGCGGCACCATCTTGCCCAAGGAGTCACGCACCTCCTGCGGCAGCCTGCCCAGCAGCGGCGTGTCGAAGATGCCGGGGGCGATCGTCGCCACCCGGATCTGCTTGGTCGCCAGGTCCCGCGCGGCGACCAGCGTCATCCCGACGACACCCGCCTTGGACGAGGCGTAGGGGATCTGCCCGATCTGGCCCTCCCACGCTGCCACCGAAGCGGTCAGCACGATCGCGCCGCGCTCGCCGTCGACCGGCTCGGTGGCCGCGATCCGGGCCGCCGCGAGCCGCAGGACGTTGAACGACCCGATCAGGTTGAGGTCGATGATCGACGCGTAGTCCTCCAGCGAACCAGGTGTGCCGTCCTTCTGCAGGACGCGCATCGCGTGCCCGCGGCCCGCGCAGTGCACGACGGCGCGCAACGGCCCGAGCTCCTCGGCCGCGTCGAGCGCCGGCGCCACGCCCTCCTCGGTGCGCACGTCACCGGACACGAAGCGGGCGTCGCCGCCCAGCTCGGCGGCCGCCTCGGCGCCGCGTGACGATTCCAGGTCGAGCAGTACGACCTTGGCCCCCGCCTTGGCCAGTCGGTGTGCGGTGGCGAGCCCGAGCCCGGACGCTCCACCCGTCACCAGGGCCGAAATCCCTGCGATGTCCACGCTTGTCCTCTCCGTGGCACGCCCGTGCGGGCGGCCTGTCGTTCCGGATCTGCTCGGGACGGCCGGTCAGGGACCGGCGACGTCCCTCGAGTCGATGACTCCCTGGGCGGCGGGCAGCCACGACGCGACCCCGGCGAACGGCATCGCCGTCAGGGTCGCCTCGACGAGCTGCTCCTCGGTGGCGCCCGCCCGGCGGGCGCCGCGGGCGTGGATCGCGACGAACCGGGCCTGGTACTCGGCGGCGTTCACCGCACAGAGCAGCAGCTCCATGTCCCTCGCGGGGAGGGGCGTCTCGCCGAGGGCCGCCTCGCGCATCAGGAAGTAGCCCTCCAACGCCCGGCCCGCCCGCTCGCCCAGCAGCTCCACGTAGTCCGGGACGGCGCCGAAGTAGTTCTGGAAGTAGGCGTAGGCCCCCGCCACGTCTGCCTCGGTCGTGCCGGGCGAGGCGTCGATGGTGACCGGGCCGCCGTAGGCGCGCTCGGCGGCCGTGACGAACAGCTCGTGGGGCCTCACACCGCGTGAGATCAGCAGCCCGACCGCGGCGCCCGCCACCTGGTCGGCGCCGACGTCTTCCTTGTGAGCCGTCGTGAGGAAGTGCTCGAGGAGCCCCTCGTCCCGCTTGACCGCGCAGATCGCGGCCGCGAACAAGGCTTTCAGCCCGGCGGGCAGAGCGCCGTCGGTGACGATGACGTCTGACACCCGCGCGAGACCCTCGGCGAACTTCGGGGCGTTGTCCCCGAGCGCCCTCAGCCACGGGGCGTCGGGCAGCAGCTGCCCGGCCCGGTCGACGGCATTGTCGCCTGCGTTCATCGGCCCGTCCTCTCGGTATCCGGCTGGGTGGCCTCCGCGAAGGAGTCCGCCGCGCCGCGGAACTTCGGCAGTCGCATGGTCCACAACGACCCCGCGATGGTGAGCACGCCGCCCAGCAGGAAGATCAGGGCCAGCGGCAGCGTCGAGCCGCCGAGGTCCTCGGCCCACGCCAGCGCCGGGATCGGCAACAGCGCGCCGCCGATCACGCTGGCGATCGCGAAGGCGAACGAGAGCCCGAAGTACCGCAGCCGGACCGGGAAGTGCTCGCTCATCGTCGCGCCGATGACGCCGTTGGTGAGCCCGTAGTTGACCAAGCCGACCGTCATGCCGATCCACAGCAGGACCTGCGACCCCGCCGACACGAGCGCATAGCCCGGGAAGGCCCAGACGACGGTGAAGATGCCGCAGATCAGCAGCACCCGCTCCTTGCCGATGCGGGCGCCGAGCCAGGCCGAGGCGATCGTCACGGGCACGACCACCACCGTGGCGATGAGCATGCCGATCTCGACGTCGGAGGCCGTGAGCCCTTCCACGTGGCGGGGTACGAAGGCCAGCAGGCCGGTCGCGAAGGTCAGCACCGCGATCGCGGCGGCCTGCCAGTTGAGGATCATGGCGACGATGGCCTTGCTGCCCTCCCGCAACGTCACCCCGACGCTCGCGCGGGGCACCGTGCTGCTCTCCGAGCGCCTCATGGCCTCGACGAACTCGGGCGTCTCCTCGATGCGCGTGCGGATCACGATGCCGATCACGATCAGCACCGCGCCGACGAGGAAGGGGATCCGCCAGCCCCAGGCCTGGAAGGTCTCGGGTGCCACGACGGTGCCGACCAGCAGCAGTGAGCCGGCCGCCAGCCCCACTCCGAGGGTGGCGCCCACCTGGGGGATCGCACCGAAGAGGATCTTGCGCCGCTCCGGCGCATGCTCCACGGCGATGAGGATCGCCCCGCCCCACTCGCCGCCGTAGGCAAGTCCCTGGAGGACCCGGAGGGTGACGAGAAGGATCGGCGCCGCCGCACCGATCGTGGCGTACGTCGGCAACAGTCCGAGCAGGACGGTGGCCAGACCCATCAGGCCCAGCGTCAGGATCAGTCCGCGCCGGCGGCCGAGCTTGTCACCGATCCGGCCGAACAGAATGGCCCCGAGCGGGCGGACGACGAAGGCGACGGCCTGGCTGGAGATCGCGAACAGGGTTCCCGCCCACGGCGCCGCGTTGGGGAAGAACAGCGGCCCGAACACGAGGGCCGCGACGAACGAGTACAGGATGAAGTCGTAGATCTCGATCAGGTTGCCGATGGCCGACGCCGCTGCGATCTTGCGCAGCGACAGCCCGGTCCGGGTCGTGCCGTCGGCGACCGTGCGGTCGCCTCGGTCCATCACCACAATCCCCGCCTCCTCGAAGGGATACCGGCCGTCCTCGCGTCCCGACGACGCGGGCGACGGCCCCGTGCCCCGAGCGTCAGAGCCGCTCGAGGATCATCGCGTTGGCCATTCCGCCCGCTTCACACATCGTCTGCAGGCCGTACCGCCCACCGGTCGCCTCGAGCGCACCCAGCATGGTGGTGGTCAGCCGCGCGCCGGACGCCCCGAGCGGGTGTCCGAGGGCGATCGCGCCACCGCGCGGGTTGAGCCGGTCCGGGTCCGCGTCGAACTCGGACTGCCAGGCCAACGGCACGGACGCGAACGCCTCGTTGACCTCGTAGTGGTCGAGGTCCCCGATCGACAGACCGGCCCGGTCTAGCACCCGGTGGGTGGCCGGGACCGGGGCGGTGAGCATCGTCAGCGGATCGTCGCCGCACACCGCGAAGCCGGCGAACCGTGCGCGAGGGGCGAGGCCGAGCTCGGCCGCTGCTCGCTCGGAGACCAGGAGGATCGCCGAGGCGCCGTCCGTGATCTGCGACGAGTTGCCCGCCGTGACCGACCAGGAGATCTCCGGGAATCGCTCGGCGACTCGCGGGTCGGCGAACGCCGCCTTCAGGCCGGCGAGCTTCTCGACGGTGGTTCCCCGTCGGATGGACTCGTCCCGGTCGACGACGGTGTCGTCCGGCAGCGCGATCGGGACGATCTCGTCATCGAACGCACCCGAGTCCGCCGCCTCGCCGGCCAGCCGGTGCGACCGGGCCGAGTAGTCGTCGAGCTGTTCACGCGACAGTTTCCAGCGGGCGGCAACCAGCTCTGCGGCAACGCCCTGCGACACCAGGCCCGGGGCGTACCGCACGGTGACCGAGGGTCCGTGGATGTCCGCCTCGAGTCTGTTGCAGCCCATCGGGACCCTGCTCATCGACTCGACGCCGGCCACGACCACGACGTCGTACTGCCCCGAGGCGATGCCCGCGGCCCCGAAGTGGATCGCCTGCTGGCTCGACCCGCACTTGCGCTCGACGGTGACGGCCGGGACGTGCTCCGGGAATCCCGCGGCCAGCCAGGCCATCCTGCCGACGTTGCCGGACTGCTCGCCGGCCTGACTGACACACCCCGTCACCACGTCGTCCACCCGTCCGGGGTCGATCCCGGTCCGGCGGAACAGACCGGCGATCGTCTGCGCCAGCAGTTCCACCGCGTGCACTCCCGAGAGTGCGCCTCCCGGCTTGCCCTTCCCCATCGGCGACCGGACTGCGTCCACCAGATAAGCCTGCTGCATCACGCCTCCTACTCAGGATTACTATATACATGGATTCGGTGAGCGGAAGCCCCTGCGACCCCGCGTCGTCCCGGGCCACGCGGCCGCCTGCGAGCTCGCGGGTGGTCGAAGCGGGGACCCGCGCCGCCGTCGTCGGACCGGGCGGCGACAGCTCGACCCGACGGCTGCACGCCGACCCGGTCCTGGTCCACGACCTGAGGGGGAACAGCGGGTTCCGGCGGTTCGCCGATGCCCGAAGCCGCTCGTCGCCGTCCCGGAGATGTTGTGCCGCCGGGCGATCGTCGGGCCGGCCCCTCACTCGCCGGCGTCGGTGGTTCGTGCTCGCATCGGGGAGATCGGGGTGTGTGTGCCGAGCACGAGGAGGACCTGGAGCCCGGCCACCTCGACCGAAGCGAGGACCTCCCTGATCACCCGGGTCGCCGTGGGTTCGATCCTCCGCGTCGAGGGGCCGCCGGGAGTGACGACGCCCACCTGGGTACGACGGCGGGGTCTACCGTTCGGCGTCGGCGCGCCGATCGCCGACGATCGCGAGCGCGAAGCCGACGTACTGTGCCGCGATCTCCTCCGGCCGCTTCGGTCCGCCCGGGGTGTACCAGTCCGCGACCCCCTGACAGAGCACCAGGACGGCCCGCGTCGCCTCGTGGGGATCCGGGCTCGAGAAGTGGCCGCAGGCATGTGCGGCCTCCACCTCGCGCAGCACCATCTGCTCCAGCTCGTCCCGCAGGGCGACGTGCTGGCTGCGGTAGGGCTCGTCGAGGGCGTGGATCTCCCGGGCCGCGTGCGCAAGCCGCCTGCGGTGCGTCATGTAGAGGACGATGTTCTCGACCAGGGCGGTGAACCGCTCCCGGGGGTCGTCCCCGGCGTCCGCGAGCGCGGCCCGGCTGCGGGCCATCACGTCCTCGTTGGACGTCCGCAGCAACGTGGCGAGGATCTCCTGCTTGCTCCGATAGTGGTGGTAGAGCCCGGGGACCGAGAGCCCGGCCTTCGTAGCGATCGCGCGCACCGTGGTGCCGTGGTAGCCATAGCGGACGAAGACGTCCAGCGCGGCATCGAGCACGTCCGGCAGGGTGCGGTCGTGGGTGTAGGTCCGCCAGTCCGACACGGCAACGCCCGTCTCCCTCCCCGCCATGGCGCCGCCTCCTGTCACAGACCGCGATCGTAGGTGACCTCGGCGGCGACGTGGCGGCCGCGGGCGTGATCACCGGTCACCGTCACACCGCAGCCGGTGCCCACCGGCCGCACCTTCCCGCGCAGGGCAAGCTCGTCGCCCGGGAAGCACGGTAACGCGAGCCGCAGCCGCAGCGCGGTGCAGTGCCCGTCCGGGACCAGGGCGCCGGCGCAGCGGTGGACCAGGCCGGCGGTGGTGACGATGGAGGCGATGATGTCCGCTAGCCCCTGGGCGCGCGCGACCTCGTGGTCGTGGTGCACCGGCTCGTGGTCGTTCGACGCGAGCGCGGCCGCCACGATCAGCGTGCGGGTCATCGGGACCACGAGCGGGTCGCCGGGCGCGGGCTCGGGTGGCCCGGCGGGCGCGCGGCGCACGGGGGCGGGATCGAAGTACAGGGTCCGGGCGCGCATCCGGCCGACCAGACCGGTCTCGTCCCCCATCTCGAAGCCGATCGTGACGAACCGGCCGCGCCCGAGCGCGGTGTCCTTCGGCGGCGAGACCGCCTCGATCCACGACCGCTCGCGCAGGAGCATCCCAGGCCTGATCGGGCGCAGGTACTCCTGCTCGTAATCCGTCGCGACGACCGCGCTCAGCCCGGCCTCGCGGGCGGCGGCCCGCGCGCGGGCGTGCAGGGTCGGCTGCGCACGCGTGGCGATCGGCATGGTCCAGGTCTGGAGCATCGCGGGCGGCGCGACGGGGTCGGGCCCCAGGTAGCGCGGGTCCGTCTCGCCGATCGCGGCGCACCACGTGCGGACGGCGTGCTCGCTGACCGGGACCTCGGCCACCCGCGTGCCGGTCAGTCCGTCGAGAGCGGCCGCGAGGTCGGCGCTCACGAGCCGAACCGGACATCGTCGGCGGGCAGCTCGCGGCGTGGCTGCAGCTCCCGCTCCCGCGTGCGCTCCAAGCGGACCGGGCTCGCGACGCCGTGGCCGGGACCGACCCGGCGCAGCAACCCGCTCTCGGCGGCCAGCGGGTCCGCGATCACCCCGGCGTAGTCCTTCACCTCGGCGACCAGCACACCCACCGCGCTCAAGCGGGCGACCCACTCCGCCACGGTGCCTGCGGCGAGCCGCTTCTCCAGCAGCTCCACGAGCTCGGCCCGGTGCCGGGCCCGGAGCACGCCGTCGGCGAAGCGCCGGTCGTCGACCAGCTCGGGGGCGCCGAGGGTCCGGGTGAACGCGCGCCAGTGCGGGTCCAGGTAGGCGCTGACGACGATCTCCCCGTCCGCGCAGCGGAGCAGGTCCGCGGGGGCGGTGAGCGGTGCGCTGTTGCCCGCGCGCGGGGACTGGACGCCGGTCATCAGGTACTCGGTGAGCGGACCGGTCTGCAGGTGCAGTCCCACATCGTAGAGGCTGACCCGCACCACGTCCCCGCGGCCGGTGCGCTCGCGGCGGAACAACGCCGCCAGAATGCCGTGGCACAACGTGTGCCCGCACGCTGCGTCCACCGCGGTGAACCCGATCTTGGTGCCGGGCCGGTCCGGGTAGCCGGTGGTCGAGATGATGCCGCTCTCGGCCTGCACCACGATGTCCACGCCGCCGCGGGTGCGACCGACCGGGCCGCGGCCGAAGCCCGAGACGGACGCGTAGACCAGCCGCGGGTTGCGGGCGAGCAGCTCCGCCGCGCCGAGCCCCAGCCGCTCCATCACGCCGGGGCGGGCGGCCTCGATCACCACGTCCGCCTCGTCGACCAGCTCCAGGACCCTCGCCCGGCCCTCCGCGCTGCGCAGGTCCAGCCGGATCAGCTGCTTGTCGCGGTTGTAGCCGACGAAGACCGGGGAGTCCGGCAGGCCGGCCGCGGCGAGGGAGCGCAGCTGCCTGCCGCCGTCCCCCTGCGGGGGCTCGACCTTGATCACGTCCGCTCCGTAGTCCGCGAGCAGCAGGCCCGCCGACGGCCCGGCGACCATCTGGGCGAGCTCCAGCACGCGGATCCCGGCGAGCGGGAGCTCCTCGGCACCCACGTCGGCGCTCACGTCAGGCCCAGCCACGGCAGCCGTCCACTGAGGATCAACGTCATGCTCCCCTGCCCGCGGCTCACCGAACCCGCGCGCTCCAGCTCCACCGCGACCGGCTGGATCCGGTGCCAGTGCTCGTCGGTGCGCCCGTCCGGGTACTCGATCACCGACGGGTGCGAGACGTCCCAGACGTCGTGCTCCAGGACCTCCTCGCCCCGCCAGACGCCGAGCCCGCCGCGGTCGGCGTAGCCGCCCGAGTAGCCGAGGCCCTGCATCGCGATCGCGGGACCGAGGGCGGCACAGCGGAAGGTGACCGCGCTGCCGTCCTCCAGGGTGGCGTCCAGCGTGCAGTCGCTGAACCGGCGGGTGCCCTCGTGCAGCGCCACCTCCAGCTCGGTGCCGGAGACCGACTGCACGTCCGCTGTGCCGTCGCGCGGCGCGAGGTCGCCGGTCAGGTAGCCCGGGTCCTCGCCCCGGCGCTCGAACAGCACGTGCCCGGCCGCGGCGTCGGTGGCGAAGAACAGGAAGGCCATGGCGAAGCCGCGCTTCCCCAGGTCCTCCTTCGGCCCGGTGACCGGCTCCTTGATCCCCATCCGCGGGCGCACGCCCCAGGAGTGGTCCCGACAGGACCACCACTCGGCGACGTCGATCCGCTCGTCGCCCACGCTCAGCGTGCCGCGCAGCGTGCCGATCTGGTCGAAGCGCCGATAGTCCTCGGTGACGCGGCCGCGGCGGCGGGCGAAGTGCGGGCGCTCCTCGGCGGCCGGGAGCAGCCCGCACCACGTCAGCTCACCGGAGACACCGTGCTCCCCCGGATCGATCGTGATCCGGAACTCCTGCAGGGGCACGGTCGGGCGGACCCGCAGCGGTCCGCAGACCGTGTCGACCTCATGCCCCAGGGAGCGCGACACACGGACGTTGTACTGCCGACCCCGGTGCACGACGACCGCGCCGCCGTCGAGGACGTTCATGTTCCGGTAGACGCCCATGGTCACCTGGACCGCGGCCGAGCCGTCCGGGGCGTACCCGGCGAACCAGTAGCGGTCGAAGAACCGGGGATCGCTGGTCCCGACGTGGTCGAAGGTCGTCGGGAGCTGATGCCAGAGGGTGTCGTCGAGACTGGTCAGCACGTCAGCCCGCCGACCTCGGGGTGTCCGGCACCATGCGCAGCGGGTAGCGGCGGGTCCGCTCCGTCAGGTGGGCGACGACGGCCGCGTGCTCCGGGGTGTCGGTGTCCATCACCCGCACGGCCTCGCTGAGCAGCCCGCGCAGCTCGATGGCCCGCGTGTCCACCGCGACGGCGTCGATCGGGTCCGGGTCGAGGCCCACGGACGCGATCCGCTGCGCCAGCGGGCCGGGCACGACGGCGCTCAGCCGCTCGAGCAGCGCCCCGGTCTCCCGGATGTCCCAGTGCTGGAACGGCAGGTCGGCGGTCCAGCTCTCGCCCAGCGTTCGCAGGTTGCGGACCAGGCCCCGCAGGACCTCCGCCGCCGGGGTTCCGGCTACCTCGGGAGCCACCACCCGTTCCAGGACCGCGCAGGTCCCCTCGAGCTGTTCGGTGATCGTCGGCCTCACCGTGCGCCCTCCTCGATCATCCGCAGCATCGCCCGCACCAGCCACGTCGGGCTGTGGTGGACGCGGTCGAACCGGCCCGCGACGAACTCGTGCATACCGGTCAGCACGATCACGGCCAGCTTCCAGCAGGAGAAGACGTTCCACCAGGTCAGCTCGTCGGGGTCCACGGCGTGACCGGTCAGCTCCGTGTAGACCTCGACGATCCGCTCGCGCTCCCAGACCCCCGTGATCTGGTGCTCCCGGGCCCGCACGGGGTTGGTGATCCACCCGAGGTCCTCGAGCGGGTCCCCCAGGTGGGCGGTCTCCCAGTCCAACATGGCCGAGATGCCGTCGCCTAGCAGCAGCGCGTTGCCCGGCTTGAAGTCCCCGTGCACGAGCACGATCCGGGTGGCGGGCCGGGCCCGCTCGCGCAGCCAGCGCAGCACGACCTCCAGCTCCGGGACCGGCTCCAGCGCGACCCGGCGCAGCTCGCCCTCCCAGCGGTCGAGCTCGGACGCCGCCGCGTCCGGACCAGGGTCCTTCAGCACGGCGTCGAGCCCGAGGACCCGCCAGTCGACCTGCTGGATCCGCACGAGCATCTCGAGGAAGCCGCGTGCGAAGCCCAGCCGCACCGGTTCGGGCCGCGCCGAGTTGAGCACGAACCAGTCGCACTCCCCCTCGACCCGCTCCATCACCAGCGACGGGCTGCCCAGTACCGAGCCGTCCTCGTCCAGCCAGAACGCGCGCGGGGCGGCCACGTCGGTGGCCTCCAGCGCCCGCAGGACCGCGAACTCCTCGCGGCGGTCGGTGTCGAGCAGGCTGCCCGCCGGGTCCCGCCGCATGATCAGCGGCTGGTCGTGCGTGCCCTTCGCGTCCGTCCACGCGGCACGGAACACCCAGTTCTCCCGGGACAGCCCGCCGGACGTCCGGGTCAGGCCGGTGAGCCGGACGTGACCGGCTCCCCCGACCCGGTCCCGGACGAACCGCTCGAGCCGGGCGCCGACGTCCTCGGCGTCCTCCTGCTGATCGGCGACGGACCTCGCCACACCCACACCTCTCCTCGCGGCCGCACCCGGCCGCAGCTCGGACCCGCGCAACCCGCGGGAGCTCAGTCCCGCAGGAACGACCGCGCGACGGCGTGCAGCTCGGCGACCTCGAACATCTCGCCCTCGCCGATCTCCTCGTACGAGGGATCGGTGAGCATGAAGACGTCCTCGCCGATGAGCTTTGCGTTCTCGTCGTACTTCCAGAACATCGCCATCGGAAGCAGCTGCGCGTAGGTCCGGTCGTCCGCGGGCAGGTCCGCGCCCTCGCCGGCGAGCACCTTCCCGGTCGTGAACCTGACGAACTTCGAGTACGACGCGATGCCCCAGTCGTTCACCCAGCAGGTGTGGTCCTGGAAGGTCGAGACGACCTCGTTGACCGCGTTGTAGTAGCCCTGCACCGCGTCCATGCCCTCGTACGTGGCCAGGCTCGGGCCCCACTTCACGTGGTAGATCGGCTGGTCCACGGTCATCTCCGGGGTCAGGATCTTCTCGTCCTGCCCGCTGAATTCGAGCCCCGCGTGCCGCAGGAAATTGTCGAGAATCGCTCGTCGATGCGGGTCCTTCTCCGTCTCACTGGCATCGGCGATCACTTGCAGACAATCCCGGAACGCCTCGAGATAACGGTTCACGACGTCGTGCTCCTTCGCGTCTGGTCGGAAAGTCGCTGGCGGGACGCTTCTGACTGGTGGACGGGACGGTCCTCGCCGGTCCCGCCGCGAGCCGCCGGTGCACAACTTGACACACGCTGCGAAGAATTGCAACAGTGCACCCGAGCGAGCGCTCGGTCGGCCTACGAAGGAGTGGATCTCAATGACCGTTTCCGCACCGCAACCCACGGCGACCCGGTTCACCGGCAAGGTCGTCGTGGTCACCGGGGCCGGGGCCGGGATCGGCTGGGAGACGGCGCGCCGGTTCGCCGCGGAGGGCGCGCGAGTGGCCCTCTTCGAGCTCGACGCCGAGGCGGCGAAGGGCATCGCCGCGGTGATCGAGGCGGACGGCGGGAAGGCGCTGCCACTGACCGTCGACGTTACCGACGAGGAGGCCGTCGGCACCGCGGTGACGCAGGTGCTCTCGACCTGGGGCCGCCTCGACGTGCTGGTCAACAACGCCGGACACGGGGACCCGACGTTCGTGTCGGAGATGACGGTGCCGCAGTGGGACCGGATGCTCACACTGAACCTGCGCTCGGTGTTCGTGACCTCACGGGCGGTCTGGCCGGTGTTCACCGAGGCGGGCGGCGGAGTCATCCTCAACGCCTCGTCCATCACCGGGCGGATGGCGATGTACGGGCTCGCCGGGTACGGCGCGTCCAAGGCGGGCATCGCGACCGCCACCCGGGTCATGGCCATCGAGGGCGGCCGGTTCGGCATCCGGGTCAACTGCGTGTCCCCCGGCTACATCCTCACTCCCGGCTTCCAGGAGTTCATCGACCTCCAGGAGGATCCGAAGGCCTTTCACGACTCGATGGCGAACCAGTCGGCGCTGCGCCGCTTCGGCTCCCCCGGCGACGTCGCCGAGGCCTACCTCTATCTCGCCTCGGACGCCGCGGGCTGGGTCACCGGCACCGACCTCGTCGTCGACGGCGGGATCACCGCGGGCCAGTTGCCCGACCAGGACCCCCGCGGCTGACCGGCCGCACCGACCGCGCACGACACCGATCAAGGGAGATCAGATGAACAAGGAATGGGCGTCGGAGTACATCGAGTCCTTCGCGAAGGGACCGGAATACGTCCTGGCGCACTGGGCACCCGAGGGGCCGGTGGTGCACGAGGACCCCGTGCTCGGCCAGCGCAGCACCCGGCGGGAGGACATCGCCGCAACGTTCGCGACCTACGCCAACACCGACCCGGACAACGGCATCGGGATCCACGTCTTCGTCGCGGACGAGTACATCGGCGACGAGCGCAGCGGGGTCACGCACTGGACCTGGACCGCCGAGCACTGCGCCTCCTTCCTCGGTGTGCCGACGAACGGCAAGCGGATCCAGACCCGCGGGGTCTCGGTGAACGTGTTTGACGAGCAGGGCCGGATCGTGCGGGAGCTCGCCTACTGGGACGCGGTCGGCATCGCCGAGCAGCTCGGGGTCGGGCTGAGCAAGGCCCACTGAGCGACGCCGCGCCCGCGGGCCCCGCCAGGTGCGGGGAGCGGGCCCCGCGCGGCTCCGCCGCCTGCCTCGATCAGGTCGCCCATCAGTCGAAGAACTTGCGGCACCGGCGGGCCCGGATCTCGACCCGCCGGTGCCGCAGCCGCCATCCCGCCGGGATGCGGACGATCTCGTCGCGGTAGTCCCCCGTGACCGACAGGCCCTCGTTCGGGAACGCCACGAACTTGCTGTGGGCGCGCACCGTGTCCGGGTCGACCTCGTCAAGCGTGGTGTTCGGGGTGAGGTACGCGTACATGTTGCCCCTTGAACTCCGCAACCACGCCCGCCGGGCCGTGCACGTCCGGCCGGCCCGTCGCAGTGCGGTCGAACACGAAGTTCGGGGCGAAGACCTCGTCGACCCGCCCCCAGTCGTGGTCGTCGACCACGTGGCCGTAGTCGGCGAGCAGGGCATGGATCGCCAGGGTGTCCTCGGTGTTCATGGTCCCACCCTCCGACACGACGGTCGCTCGCTCCACCCGGGACGGACCGAACCACCCAACCCGGCCGCCGTGCTACCGCGGCGAGGCCGGGGTGGCCGTGCGGCCGCTGACCGTCGCCGCGACGCAGACCGTGTCCGAAGCGTTGCGCTCCTCCACCAGGACTGTCCGAAGCGTTGCGCTCCTCCACCCGGACGAGGACGAGGGACCGGCCGACGTGGTTGACGGCGGTCCGGAAGCGCAGCTCCCCGACGGCCGGCCGCAGGTAGCGCACCGTGACCGCGGCGAGGACCAGGTCCGAGCCCGCCCACTCCCGTTCCCCCACCATCATCACCGGCGTGGCGAGGATGCCGCCGTGCATCACGCCCGCCGGGTTGGCCAGGTCGGGGCGGGCCGGCACCACCAGGTCGGCGACCGCCTCGACACCGAGCAGCTCCCCGAGGTCCGACCCCGGAGCACGTCGCTGGGCGGGGGCGGCGGATCCAGCACGGCGGGGGCACTCCGGGCAGGTACCGCGCCCAGGTGGTGCCCAGGGCGAGCACGTGCCCGGCGGCGTCGAGACCTGGCGGCGGGCGAGGCCGCCCCCGTCGTCGAGCAGGACCGGCTCGGCCGTGGCAAGCAGCTCCCGACCATCAGTCGGCAGCCGCACCGCGATGTCCAGCGCCGGCTCCGTGGTGGCCGACCAGCGATCGGGCTCGCGGTGGTTGAGGATCGCCTGCCCGAGCGCGCCGTCCGGCAGCAGGCCGAGCCCGGTCGCGGACGGCTGCCCGCCGGGGCCCGCCAGTCACGGGCCGGTCGTCATCGGATCTCGGCTCGCCCGCGTGTCGCCCGGATCAGGCCCAGGCCGAACATCGTCTCGGGCCGCCCCGACGGGATCGTCACGATCCGCGGTACGAGGCCCACACCCGCTACACCGTCGCCCACGCGCCGACCCACTCCTCGCTCCTTGGACACATTCCCTGTCATCGTCGCTGCTTTCGTC
Organism: Pseudonocardia sp. NPDC049154; assembly: GCF_040648315.1. Classification (NCBI taxonomy): domain Bacteria; kingdom Bacillati; phylum Actinomycetota; class Actinomycetes; order Pseudonocardiales; family Pseudonocardiaceae; genus Pseudonocardia; species Pseudonocardia sp. NPDC049154. The sequence continues at coordinate 120,791 of NZ_JBEZDN010000005.1, read as the reverse complement.
ACACGATGTGCCCGACGTCGACCGGCCCAGATCTAGACTCTCCGACGGAGGCGCGATGGACGGGACACCGGCGGGCCGCGGGCACGAACGCCTGGCCTGGGGTCGGCGCGCGCCCCGAGAACGCACGGCGCACGGCGTCCGCCGGCTGCGGGACCTGCTGCGCGCGGGGATGGTCCGGGCGGGCACCGCCGGCCGGAGACTGCCCGCCGAGAGCGAGCTCATGGCGGCCTACGGGGCCTCCCGCACCACCGTCCGGGACGCGCTGCGGCTCCTCCGGGACGAGGGCCTGGTCGCGCGGTTGCAGGGCCGCGGCACCGTGACGCTGGACCTGCCCGCCCTGATGTCGTTGCGCGAGTACCACGGGGTGGAGCCGCCCACGCCGTCGAGCCTGCTTAGCGGGGCGATCCGCTCGCACGTCCTCGAGGAGGCCGTCGTGCCCGCCCCCGCGGGACTCGCCGCGCTGCTCGGCCGCGAGCCCGGCGATCAGGTGCTCTGTGTGGACTACGTCGGGGTAGTGGGGGACGAACCGGTCGTCGTCGCCACCGACTACGTCCGGATGCCGGAGGCTGCTGCGGTGCGGGACACTCCGTTTCGTACCGACTGGTACGTCAGGCTCGCCGATGCCGGCCTGGTGGTCGAGGACACCGAGATCCTCTTCGAGGCGGGCCTGGCGGACGCGTTCGACGCCGAGCTCCTGACCCTCCGCCCCGGCGAGCCGATCATGATCATGGAACAGCTGCTGCGGGACGGCGCGGGCGAGACCTTCAACGTCGCGGTGATCCGCTCGGCGGGACGGCGGATGACCCTGCACTCCCGCCAGCGCAGGGACCGCGCCTGACCCGCGCGGACCCGCGGATCTTCGCGCGCCCGCCGAATCGCCGCTGGTCGGCGGCACGATGCCGGCGCGCGGGGCCGCGCATCCACCGCGTAGCCGGGCGGATGTCGTTCCGCAACTCGCCGTCCCGACTCTTCCGCCATGACCAGCGACGGCCCCCACACCCTCTCCGATGCGCTGCGCGCCCTCGCCGCCGGCACGACCTCGAGCGTCGAGCTGACCGAGGCCGCCCTCGCAGCGGCCGACCGCGACGACGCGACCCTCGGCGTCTTCGTCTCCCGCTTCCCCGAACGCGCCCGGGCGGCGGCGAAGGCCGCCGACGAGGCCCGGTCGGGCGGGACCGACCTACCGCTGCTCGGCGTCCCGGTCGGGATCAAGGACATCATCGCGACCGAGGACGGCGAGACGACGGGCCAGAGCCTCGTCCTCGACCGCGCGTGGGGAGCCGGAGACGCCGCCGTGGCCGCGCGGCTGCGCGCCGCAGGCGCCGTCGTCGTCGGCAAGACCACGACCATGGAGTTCGCGCTCGGCAGCCCCGACCCGACCAAGCCCTTCCCGCTGCCGCGCAACCCGTGGGACGCGACGCGGTGGGCGGGTGGGTCCAGCTCTGGCTCCGGAGCCGGGGTCCCCGCAGGGATGTTCCTGGGCGCCCTGGGCACGGACACCGGGGCCAGCGTGCGAATGCCGGCCGCGCTTTGCGGGATCACCGGGCTCAAGCCCACGTACGGCCGGGTACCCAAGTCCGGGGTGGTCCCGCTCGGGTACACCCTGGACTGCGTGGGACCGATGGCCCGCAGCGCGGAGGACTGCGCGCGGCTGCTCGCCGTCCTCGCCGGGCGGGCGGCGGCCGATCCCGCCTCGGTCGACGGCCCGCCCGTCGCGCCGCCCGCGGTCCCGGGCGACCTGGCGGGCCTGCGCGTCGGCTACGACCCGCTGCACGCCGTGTCCGGCACGGCCCGTGACCCCGGGCTCGATGCGCTCCTCGACGCCGCGCTCGACACCCTCCGCGAGCGGGGTGCGACGGTCGTTCCCGTCGCGCTGCCACTCTACGGCGAGGTCACCGCGGCGGCCGCCGTCTCGATCCTGGCCGAGGCCGCGGCCTACCACGCCCCGGACCTGCGGGACCGGTGGGAGGACTACTTCGCCTCGACCCGCGCCGGACTCGGTATGGCCGCCTTCGCCTCCGCAGCCGACTACGTGCAGGCCCAACGGGTGCGCCGGGCGGGCCAGGAGGCCCTCGGACGCCTGCTCCTCGAGGTCGACGTCCTGGTCACCCCCACCGTCGCGGCCGCGGCACCGCCGCTCGAGGCCGCCGGGGACTACGTCGGCTCTCTGTTCGCCGGGGCCGACCTGGCCTACCTCACCGCGTACTGGAACGCGCTAGGGAACCCGGCGCTGACCGTCCCGATCGGCTTCTCCACGGCAGGCCTGCCGTTGGCGATGCAGGTCGTGGGCCCCGCTTTCGGGGACGAGGCCGTCCTGCGGGTCGGGATGGCCTACCAGGAACGCACGACCTGGCACCTGGCCCGCCCCGAACCCACAGCCGCCCCCGTGGACGGCCCGGCCGCGCCCGCGGCGGGCAGCACGCTGCCGGCGCCGTCCGCCGGGGCACTGGCGATGCTGGACCAGGCCGACCTCGGTGCCGGACCCGCCGAGCGCACGGCGCTCGCCGCCGCGCTGCCGGTGGTCCGGGCCAACGCCGAACGGCTGCGGGACGTCCCCGGCACCCGCTACGCGGACCCGGTCACGGTGTTCCGCGCCTGACCGCCGCGCGGGACCACACCTCCGGGCGCCGAAAGCGCCCGCCCGCACCCGCACCGGCTTGCCCGCCCTGGATGCCGACCCGCATGCGGGCTCAGTACGGGCGGGTCCCGTCGCCGTCGGAGAACTCGAGGCCCGTGCCTCAGCCGTCGATCACGCCCAGGGCTTCCAGTACCCGCGTCGGGGTGAGCGGCGTCGCGGTGATCCGCCTGCCGCCGACCTGGGCGAAGGCGTCGTCGACGGCGTTGAGCAGGGCGGCCGGGGCGAGCACGGTGCCGCCCTCGCCGACCCCGCGCGAGCCCACCATCGTCGGCGTCTCCAACTCCATGTGGACGATCTCGATCTCCGGCACCTCGGGGGCGCTGGGCATGAGGTAGTCCATGAACGTGCCGGCAAGGTACTGCCCGTCCTCGCCGTAGGCGGAGTGCTCCAGCAACATCCCGCCGAGGCCCATCGCCACCCCGCCGATCACCTGGCCGTCGACGACGGACGGATTGATGATCTTCCCGCAGTCCTCCACGACGAGGTAGCGCGGGATGGTGATCTTGCCCGTCTCCTGGTCGATCTCGACCCAGCAGGCGTGGCTGCCTTGCCCCCAGCCGCCGTTCTCACCGTCGTAGACCGCGGTGGCCTCCAGGTTGAGGTCCACGCCCTGCGGCATCATCGCCGGCGCCATGTAGCAGCCCATGGCCAACTCGGCGAGCGCCACCTTCGAGGCCGGCGCGCCCTTGACCGAGATCACCGAGTCCTCGATCTGCAGGTCGTCCGGGTTGGCCTCCAGCATCGCCGCGGCGATTTCCAGCACCCGCGCCTTGACCTCGCGGGCGGCGACCATCGCGCCGCCGGTGGCCATCATCCCGGCCTTCGAGCCGCCGGTGCCGATCATGGTGAAGACGGTGGCGTCCGTGTCCCCGAAGACGATCCGGACGTCGTCGAAGGCCACCCCCATCTCCTCGGCCACGACCTGCGCGAGCGTGGTCTCGTGCCCCTGGCCGTGCGGGATCTGGGTGGTGAACGCCGTGACGTGGCCGTCCGGCTCGATCCGCAGCCGCACCGGCTCGGCGCCGAACGGGAAGCCGATCCTGCCCCAGAACTCCGGCGTGCCCGGCGCGGGCTCGTAGAACGTGCCGACCCCGAGCCCGAGCAGCCTGCCCTCCGCGAGGGCCGCCTTCTGCTCGGCCCTGAACGCGTCGAAGTCGATCATCGACACGAGCTTCTCGAAGGTCTCCGCCGCGGTGACGCCCTCCATCGTGAAGCCGCCGCCACTGATCACCGGCTGCTCCGAAACGGGCACCAGGTTGCGCTGCCGCACCTCCACGGGCGTGAGCCCGACCTTTGCCGCGATCAGGTCCATCATCCGCTCGCGGACCAGCGTCTCCACCGCCCACGGGCCGCGCAAGGAGATGTACGACGCCTTGTTCGTCGCCGTGACCTTTGCGCTGAACCGGTAGGCGGGCACCCGGTACGGACCGGGCAGCATGTAGCCTGCGATGTTCGTGACCACCGGGGCCGGCGGCATGATCGGGTAGGCACCGGAGTTCATGACCATGTCGGCCTTGATCCCGAGGATCGTGCCGTCCGCCTTCACCGCGGCCTCGATCGTCACGGTCTCGTCCCGGGCCGCCCCGCCCGCCGTCAGGTTCTCGTTGCGGTCCTCGACCCACTTCAGCGAGGCGCCCAGGTGCTTGGCGGCGGCGCAGAGCGCCACGTCCTCCCGGTAGATCGAGAACTTCAGCCCGAAGCTGCCGCCGATGTCGCTGGTCACGACCCGCATGAGGTGGATCGGCTGGTTGATGAAGCCCGAGACCAGCAGCCGCAGCAGGTGCGACGTCTGGGTGGAGGCCTCGTAGGTCAGCTGCCCGGTCGAGCGGTCGAAGGTGGCCACGCCGCCGCGGCCCTCCATGGGCGCGCAGCCCCAGCGGTGCTGGTCGATGCGGTCGGTCAGGACGTGGTCCGCCTCGGCGAACGCCTTGTCGACGTCCCCCTCCTCGAACCCGCCGGAGTACACGACGTTGCCGGGGACCTCCTCGAACAGCTGCGGCGCCCCCTCGGCGAGGGCGTCCGTGCTGCTCACGACCGGATCCAGCAGGTCGTAGTCGACCTCGATCAGGCCGGCAGCGTCCTCGGCGACGTAGCGGTCCGAGGCGACGACCAGCGCGATCGGCTCGCCGACGTACCGCACGATGTCCACCGCCATCGCCGGGTAGGTCGGGCTGTTGAGGCCCGGGATCGGGGCACCCAGGACGAGCGGGTTGGTGAACGCGGCCATGTCCGGGCCGGTGATCACTGCGACCACGCCCTCGAGCTCGCGGGCTGCGTCGACGTTCAGCTCCGCGATGCGCCCGTGCGGCACGGTACTGCGGACGAAGTGGGCGGTCAGGGTGGAGCGGTCGCCGGCGTCGTCGATGTACCGGCCGGTGCCGGTGAGGATGCGGACGTCCTCGCGACGCTTGACCGCCGCCCCGACGATCCCGCCGACCACGCTCGAGCTCATCGCTCCTCCCCCGCGAGAACAGCCTCGGCACCGTCGATGATCTTCTGGTAGCCCGAGCAGCGGCAGATGTTGCCGGACAGCTCCTCGCGGATCTCCGCGCGCGAGCGCGGGCACGGAAGGCCGGCCGTGCGCTCCTGTTCCATGCCGTAGATCGCCATGACGAACCCGGGCGTGCAGAACCCGCACTGGAACGCGCCGCTCTCCCACAACGCCGCCTGCACCGGATGCATCTCTCCCGGTGGCGCGACGCCTTCCACGGTGGTGACCTCGTGACCGTCGGCGTGCACGGCCAGAGCGAGGCACGAGCGGACGGTCTCGCCGTCGAGCAGGACCGTGCACGCCCCGCAGACCCCGTGCTCGCAGCCCAGGTGGGTGGCGGTGAGGCCGAGGTCGTGGCGTAGGAAGTCCGCCAGGGTGCGGCGAGGCTCGACCGTCGCCTTCCGGACGGCGCCGTTGACCGTCACCGTGATCTCCCGCTCGCTCACGGGTTCCTCCTCGCGGACTCGGTGGCACGTTCGGTCGCCGTGGCCAGAGCGCGCCGGACCAGGACGCCGGCGACGTGCTTGCGGTAGGCGCCGGACGCATGGAGGTCCGACGCCGGGTTCAGGCCTGCCGAGGTGGCCGCCGCCGCTGCGGCGAACGCCTCCTCCCCCGGGGTGGCACCCCGCAGCGCGGCCTCGGCATCCGGGGCGCGCACCGGGGTGAGTCCGACACCGGAGACGGCGATCCGGACCTGCTCGATCGTGTCTCCGGCGAGGCTGAGGTGCACGGCCACGCCGGCCATGGCGAAGTCCCCGTGCCGGCGGGCCACCTCGGCGAACGCCGAGCCGCATCCCGGTCCGTCGACGGGGAAGCGGACCGCGGTGAGGATCTCCTCCTCGGTGAGGGCTGTGGAGAGGAAGCCGTCGAAGAAGTCCGCAGCGGCGATCGTGCGCTCCCCCGCGGGCCCCTGCGCGACCAACTCGGCGTCGAGGCAGAGGGCGACGGTGGGGAGCTCGGCGGCCGGGTCGGCGTGGGCGATGCTGCCGCCCACGGTGCCGCGATTGCGGATCGCCGGGTGTCCGACCTGACCGAGGGCGTCGACCACGAGCGGCACGGCGGTCGCGACCCGGTCGGAGCGCTCGGCCACCCGCTGCCGGCACATGGCCCCGACTGTGAGGAACGCGCCGTCGAGGCGGATCTCCGAGATGCCCGTCACGGCATTCAGGTCGATCACGTGCTGCGGCTGGCTCAGCCGCAGGTTCAGCAGCGGCATCAGGCTCTGGCCGCCCGCCATGACCTTCGCCTCGCCCGGGTCGTCGAGTCCCGAGAGGATCTTCACCGCTTCGTCGACGGAGGTCGGGCCCCAGTGCTCGAAAGGTGCCGGCTTCATCCCTCACCCCTTTCCACTGAAGTCGCGACGGGGAGGATGTCGCTGATAACGATGACCACAGACTGGCGTGACGCGCACGACACTGTCAAGCCGTCGAAGTAGGCATCCTTCTCAGGGTCGCCGAGGGCAGCGTGGTCACCGAGACGGACCCGCCGCCAGGCGTCGGCGAGCCTGCCCACATAGCGCTCGAGCCTCGGAACGACGACCACGGCCGCATAGATCGCGGCAGCCACCGCCCGTCGTCTCACGCACTGCCAGCGCGGCCGCGAGCCCGCCGACCCGGCGCGCGTCCCCAGCGACGGCGGCCGCGCAGGCTTCCGGGTGGCTACCCACCACCTGCGCCCAGACCGTCGAAGTGGCGACGACGCGCCCGTCCTCGTGCACGGCCCGTCCCTCGGCGGCGCCCCCTGGTGTGGTCGCTGTGCACCACGTGCGCCTTGGCCGACACCCGGCCCGTGGCGGGAAGCGGGACGGGGAAGCTCATGCCCAGCTCGGTGGTCACCGTCCAGTGGCCCGAGGGCATGCAGGTCAGCACGGCCTGCCCCAGACGTCGTCGAGGAGGACGGACAGGGCTCCCACCGCCGTCCGCCCATCGGGACGGCCGGGCCCGTCGCACAGCCAGACCCCGGAGGCACCTGGCGCCGGACGCCCGTCCTCGGCCTGCCCGCATGGGTTCGAGGTCGAACAGCTCCTCCGGCCTGCCGTGCGGGGTGATCACGGGTGGCAAGGTCGACAGCCCCTTGCCCTCGAGTTGACTCGGTCCGCCTCCTACGCCCTCGCGCCTCACCGCGCTCGGCTCGACCTGCCGCAAAGGTCACGATCCGATGTCCAGCACGACCTTGCCGGGGCCCGCGCCGGACTCCAGGTAACGGTGCGCGTCCGCCGTCTCGGACAAAGAGAAGACGCCTGCGATCGGCGGCGGCGCGATCCCCTGTCGCTCGATCAGGTCGACCAGCCCCGTGAAGTCGGCAGGGCTGCCCATCGTGGTGCCGAGCAGGTCGTACTGGCCAAAGTAGAACCGTCGCACGTCCAGATCCGGGCGTTCGGCGGAGACGGATCCCAGGACCACGACCCGTCCGCCGGGCCGCACCGCCTCGAACACGGAAGCCTAGGAACCGACGGAGTCGAGGACGACGTCGAAGCCGGCCTTCCCCGGGGAGAGGGCGCGGGCCGCGGCGGGCCAGTCCGCGTCGCGGTAACTCACCCCGCCCGCGGCGCCGAGCCCGACGCCGGCGTCGATCTTGGCCGTGCTGGAGGAGGTCACGTGAACGCTGGCCCCGATCGCGGACGCGAGGATCACGGCCATGGTGGCGACGTCGCCGCCCGCGCCGAGGACCAGTAACGACTGGCCCGGCTCCAGCCGTGCCCGGGTGAAGAGGGCGCGGTAGGTCGTCAACCCGACGAGCGGCAGCGCCGCCGCCTGGGCCCAGCTCAAGCCCGCGGGCTTGGGCACGACGCATTCGTCCGGTACCCGGACGTACTCGGCGTAGGTCCCCGGCCGGTGATCCCCGAGGATCTCCTCGCGGGCCCGGGGACCGCTCATCAGAGCCCACCACAACGACGGGAGGACGAGGACCTCGCTCCCGTCGTCGGCCCGGATGCCCGCGCCGTCGGCGCCGGGCACGTGCGTCAAGGGCGAGCGGTACCTGCCCTGCCGGACGAGCACGTCGTGCCAGTTGAGGGCCGCCGTTGCCAGCCGCACAACCGTGAAGCCCGGTTCGGGCTCGGGGTCCGGGAAGCCGCCGTACTCGAGTCCTGACGCATGGGTCTGCCCAGACTTTGGTTGACCCGAGTCGGGTAGGCGTTCACGCCGCGTGAGCGGCCGAGGCGAGTATCTCGAACTCGACTGGGGTGAGCCTGCCGAGGGTGTCTTGGCGTCGTCGGCGGTGGTAGGTGGTCTCGATCCAGGACACGATCGCCAGGCGGAGCTCGGCGCGGGTGCGCCAGCGGCGGCGGTTGAGCACGTTCTTCTGCAGCAGGCTGAGGAACGACTCCATCGCGGCGTTGTCCGCGCAGGTCCCGACCCGACCCATCGATCCTTGGAGCTGCGCTTCACGCAGAACCTGCTGGTAGGCGTGGGAGCGGAACTGGCTGCCTCTGTCGGAGTGCACGATCGCAGTCGCGTCCGGGGCGCGAAGCGCGATGGCGTTGCGCAGCGCGTCCACGGCCAGCTGCGAGGTCATGCGGGCGTCGATGGAGTAGCCCACGATCCGCTTGGAGCAGGCGTCCTTGACCGCGCAGAGGTAAAGCTCCCTGCGCGGTGGGGTGCTCGGTGATGTCGGTGAACCACAACCGGTTCGGCGCCGCGGCGGTGAACTCGCGGCCCACGAGTCGTCGTACACCGGCGGGCCCGGGCGGCGGTGGGAGCCTTGTCGACGGGCGTGGACCGACCACAGCTTCTGCAGTGTGCAGAGCCGGTTCACGCGATTGCGCGAGGCCGTCCAGCCCTGCTGAGCAAGTTCGTCGGTGATGAAGCGGTAGCCGAACTCGGGGTCGTCGTGGTGGACGTCGACCGCAGCATTGACCAGGTGAGCGTCGTCGTAGTCACGGTCGCAGACGGGCTTGGCCCGCCACTTGTAGAAGGCCTGCTTGCTAAAGCCCAGCACCCGGCAGGTCACCGCGACAGGGATCCCGTCGTCGGCGAGGTCGAGGACCAGCGGGTACATCATTGTGGGAGCACGTCACGGGCGAAGTAGGCAGTGGCCCGGCGCAGGATCTCGTTCTCCTGCTCGAGCTGCTTCGCGCGTTTGCGCAGCTCGCGGTTCTCCGCCTCCAGGTCGCCCTCGCCCGCCCTGGCCGGCGCGGCGGGTGTGTCCGGGGCGATGCCGTCCTCGCGGTCGGCGATCTTCAACCAGCGTGACAAGCAGGACTCCGAGATCCCGAAGTTCCGCGCGACCGCGGCAATGGACTGGCCGCCCTGACGGGCGACAGCGATCACGTCGCGGCGGAACTCCATCGGGAACGGCTTGGGCACGATGTCGATCCTTCCAGCGAGGACCACGTCCTCACAGGCCAGGAGTCAACCGGATCCTGGGCAGTCCCTTGGTCGTCTCGGGGGCTCTCGGCTCGGAGCTCTGACATCGTCGTGCAGCTAGCCACGTCGCTCTGGAGGGGCCGCCTAGCCTGACAGTCCGCAAAGAGGTCGCGCTGACATCAACGAGTCGACTGAGGCAGGACAAGAACTCGACGGGCTCACGATTCCCCGAACCCGTCGAGTTCGACCACGACCCAACCGCTACCGAGGTCGTCGAGTTCTGCTTGGAACGGGCTTGACCCTCGACCTGGAGCGCCTCGTTTCAGGGCAAGACACTCTGCCGCCGACGTACAAGAGGTTCTGCGGGTGGGCCGGGAAGCGGCTGGTTCTCGGTGGTTCTCGTCGCGGAGTCAGAGCCGCTCGAGCACCGTGGCGGTACCGAGGCCGCCGCCGCAGCACATGCTGACCAGGCCGTAGCGGCCGCCGGTGCGCTCGAGCTGGTTCAGGGCGCGGGTGAGCAGGATGCCGCCCGAGGCGCCGAGCGGGTGACCGAACGGGATGGCGCCGCCGTCGATGTTGACCTTGTCGCCGTCGACGCCGAACTCCTTCTGCCAGGCCAGGACCACGGCGGCGAAGGCCTCGTTGACCTCGAAGACGTCGATGTCGTCGATCTTCAGCCCGGTGTCGGCGAGCACCTTCTCGGTAGCCGGGATCGGGCCGGTCAGCATCAGTACCGGGTCGCTGCCGACGAGCGCGGAACCGACCAGCCGGGCGCGTGGCGTGAGCCCGAGCGCCGACGCCTTGCGCTCGGTCATGAGCAGCAGGGCGGAGGCACCGTCGGAGATCTGGGACGAGGTGGCGGCGGTGTGCTTGCCGCCGCCCGCGCGGTCGGGGAGGTTCGGCTTGAGCTTCGCCAGGCCCTCGGCGGTGGTGGCGCGCAGCGCCTCGTCCATGGCGAAGACGGTGGTGCCGCCCTCGCCGTCGGCCACCTCGATCGGGACGATCTGGTCGACGAACCGGCCGTCCGCCACGGACTCGGCGGCGCGCTGCTGGGCGCGCAGGGCGTAGGCGTCGAGGTCCTCCCGGGTCAGCCCCCACTGCTTGGCGATCCGTTCGGCGCCCTCGAACTGGGTAGTGACCTCCCAGTGCTCGCGGTAGCGCGCGTTGCGACCGGTGCCGTAGGTCGGGTCCGTGCTCGCGTTGATCGGCACCTGGTCCATCGACTCGACGCCCGCGACGACGGCCACGTCCACGATCCCGCCCGCCACCAACCCGTGCGCGAGCGTGGTCGCCTGCTGCGACGAGCCGCACTGCGCGTGGGCCGTCGACGCGGGCACCTCCACCGGGAGCCCCGCGCCGAGCCACGCGTTGCGCGTGATGTTCCCGGACTGCTGGCCCACCTGGTTCACGCAGGCGCCGACCACCTGCCCGACCTGCCGCGGGTCCAGCCCGCTGCGCTCGAACAGCCCGAGCAGGACGTCTCCCAGCAGGTCCGGGGCCTCGACCCCGGCCAGTGTGCCCTTGCGCTTGCCGATCGCGGACCGACAAGCCTCCACCACGACGACGTCCTCAGCAGCCATGACACGTGACGTTACACTCCCGTCGTCGACTGTATAAGTGACGTAACAAGGGGGATCGGATGGCGATGCTGCCGTCGGACGCGTTCCGGGACCGGGTGTGCGTCGTCACCGGGGGGACGTCGGGGATCGGCAAGGGGATCGCGCTCGGCCTGGCCCGCCTCGGCGGCACCGTCGTGGTGCTCGGGCGGAACCAGGACCGGATCGACGCGACGCTCGACGAGGCCGCGGGTCTCGCCGTCCACGCCCTGCCACTCGACGTCCGGGTGCGTGCGGACGTCGAGCGGGTGTTCGCCGAGGTCACGGCCACCCACGGGGTGCCGACGGCGCTGGTCAACGCGGCGGCGGGCAACTTCCGGTGCGCCCCGGAGGAGCTGAGCCCCAACGGCTGGGCGGCGATCACCGACATCGTGCTCGACGGCACGTGGCACTGCACCCAGGTCTTCGCGCGGGGGTTGCTCGCGGCCGGTCTGCCCGGCGCGGTCGTGTCGATCGGCAGCAGCAAGGCGCACACGGGCGGGGCGGACACCGTGCCGTCCGCGGCGGCGAAGGCCGGGGTGGTGGCGGTCACCAAGTCGCTCGCCGCGGCCTGGGGCGGGCGCGGGATCCGGCTCAACATCGTCTCGCCGGGGGTCACCGCAGGCACCGGGGCGATCGAGCAGTTGTTCGCCGCCCCCGGCTCCCTGGAGACGGACCTCGCGAAGGTGCCGCTCGGCAGGCACACCACGCTCGAGGAGATCGTCGACGCCGTGTCCTACCTCCTCAGCGACTACGCGTCGGGGACGACGGGGGCCGAGCTGTCGCTCGACGGCGGCCGCTCGCTCGGGATCGGCTAGCGATCCTCGGTCGCCAGGTAGGGCCTAGCGGACCGCCGCGCGGCGGAAGTCGCGCGCCCAGCTCAGGAAGATCTCCTGCCAGAGCCGGTCGAACTCCTCGAAGGCCGCCCGCAGCGCCGGACCCGGCCAGTCTGGTGGGAGCAGGGTCGCGGGCAGCAGCGGGTCGTCGAGCAGCAGGCGAAGGGTGTCCGCGGAGAGCACGAACGCCTCCGCGAGGCCGTCGCCGCCGCGCTCGCGAAGGTCCGCGAGCCCGGCGCGCAGCCGCGCCTCCAGCGCGACCGCCGCCGCGGCCCAGTCCCCCAACGGCCACAGCCGGGCCGTGAGCTCGGCGCCCGGCGTGTGCGGGCGCATGGTGAAGGCCTCACACTGCGCGGCGACGACCGCCAGGTCCTCGGACCCGGGCTCGCGGATGAGGTTCGCAGGCCGGATCCACACGCCCTCTCGCAACTCCGCGAGCAGCAGCCGGCTGCCGGCCGCGCGCAGTGCGTAGCGGGCCTGGTGGTCCCGCTGCGGGGCCTGGACCACGAACATCTCCCAGTCCCCCGACCACTCCACCTCCGCGGCGAAGCGACTTCCGTCCTGGCGGCGACGACGCTCGTCGAGCCGACCGGCCAGTCTGTAGCGACCGGACTCCTGGGTGATCTCCCCGCTCTGCGACATCCGGGTCAGCGCGACCCGCGAGGTGCCCTCCGCGATTCCGAACAGGGTCGCGAAGTGCACCAGAAGGTCCGCGCGCAGCCCCCGCGGGCTACCCATCAGCGCCGACAGGATGATCGAGCGGGCGGACAGGGGTCGGCTCGCGGGCACCTCGGCTCCTCAGTTGGGTGGTCGGCCATCCTATCCGGCCGCGTTCGGCGCGGTCGGGCGCGGTCGGGCTCGTTCAGCCTCGTTCAGCCCGCGAGCGGGCGGCCGGTCCGGCGGATCGCCTCGTCGAGCGCGGCGGCGTCCGCGGCGGTGAGCGGGCGGAACGCGGCCCGGGTGTCCGGGCGCCACCAGACCGGATCGGTGGTGTGCCAGCGCTCTCCCTGCAGCCCGCGACCCAGCAGCTTCTGGGTGGCGGTCCGTGGGATCGCCGCGGTCACCCGCACGAACCGCGGAACCTCCTTACGGCTCAACGCGCCCTCGGCCACGAGCCCGTCGAAGAACGTCGCGGGATCGAGGCCGCCGGGAGCCGTCAGGACGATCATGAGCGCGTCGTCGGAGCCGGGGTCCGGCACGGCGAACACCACGCAGTCCCCGACCTCGGGCCGGTCGCCGACGGCCGTCTCGATGCGGTGCGGGGACAGGTTCTCGCCGTCCACGCGCACCATGCCACCGGCCCGCCCGGCGAAGTAGAAGTTCCCCGCCTCGTCCCGCCAGGCGAGGTCACCGCTCCAGTACCGGCCGTCGCGCAGCCGCTCCGCGTCCGCCTCCGGGTTGTTCCAGTAGCCTTCGAAGTTGCCGGGGCCGTCGACCCGGACCATCTCACCGACCTCGGGCCCCAGGGTGCCGAACTCGCCGTCGGGCCCGCGCACGGCCCGCGGGCACTCGCGCCCCGTCCGCGGGTCGAGGATCCGGACGTCCCCCGCGACCGCGATCCCGAGTGAGCCGGGCGGGTTGTCGGGGCCGCGGCGCAAGCTGATCGCGCCCTCGGTGGTGCCGTAGACGTCCACGACCCGGCAGCCGAACCGGGCCGCGAAGGCGGCGATGTCCGCGTCGGCGGCACCGTTGCCGATCGCCACCCGCAGCGACGAGCCTGCCTCCGGCTCCGGCTCCGGGTCCTGGGCCAGGATGTAGTGCAGCGTCCGCCCGACGAACGTGGTGTGCGTCGCGCCGAACCGCCGCACGTCGACGGCGAAGTTCGACGCCGAGAACCGCGGCCGGGTCGCGATGGTCGCCCCGACCATGATCGCCGGCACCAACAGCCCGGCCATGGTGCCGGCGTGGAACATCGGCATGGCGAGGTAGACGGTCGAGTCGGCGTCGAGCCCGGCGTCGACGACGAGCCCGGTGGCCCGTCGGACGAGGTGGCGGTGGCTGTGCCGCACAGCCTTCGGACGCGCCGTGGAGCCGGAGGTGAACATCAGGACGAGCAAGTCGTCCGCGGTCGTCCGGGGCGCGGTCGGCGGCTCGCCCGCGACCGACCAGTCCGCGGTCTCCACGTCGACCACCGGCACGTCCGCCGTGAACGGGCGGTCCGCGAACACGAGCGCGACGTCGGTGTGCGCGAGGTCCCCCGCCAGCTCGATCGAGCTGCGGGTGCTGTTCAGCGCCACGGCCACGTGCCCCGACAACGCGACCGCACCGAGCGAGAACAGGTAGTCCGGCCCGTTGTCCAGCAACAACCCGACGTTCCGGCCACCCCCGGGCCCCCACTCCCGCAGCCACTCGGCCCGCCGGTCGCACTCCGCCACGACCTCCCTCCAGGACCACGTCCGCTCGCCGACCACCAGGCCGGGCGCCGGGTCGTCCGCCCGCGCCCGGAACAGGTCCGCCACCGTCCGCGGGTCCGGCACGCTCATCGCGCCTCCGTCCCGGCGATCTGCGCGGTGACCTCGCGGCGCAGGTGGTCCCACAGCCGCGACCGCAGGGCCCCGAACTCGGCGGTCTCCCGCAGGTCCGACGCGCGCGGCCGTGGGAACGGCACCACGGTGTCGTCCCGGATCGTGCCCGGCCTACGCGACATCACGACCACCCTGTCCCCCAACAGGATCGCCTCCTCCAGGGAGTGCGTCACGAACACCACCGTGCCCCCGGTGCTCTGGTGCAGGGCGAGCAGCTCCTCCTGCAGGATCTCGCGCAGCTGGGCGTCGAGGGCGGCGAACGGCTCGTCCATCAGCAACAGCTCGGGCTCGACCACGAGCGCCCTGGCGATCGCGACACGCTGCCGCATGCCGCCGGAGAGCTGGTGCGGGTAGGACCGCGCGAAGGCCTCCAGCCCGAGCTTGCGCAGCCACACCCGGCTGCGCTCGCGGGCCTCCTGGGCGGGAATGCCGCGGGCGCGGAGGGCGAGTTGCACGTTCCCCTCGACGGTCTTCCACGGGAAGATGCCGTAGTCCTGGAAGACGGTCGCCGTGCGCGCGACGGTGTCGTCCCGGAACCGCAGGCGCATCCGCCCGGCCGTGGGCTCCAGCAGACCCGCCGCGATCTTCACGAACGTCGACTTGCCGCACCCCGACGGTCCGACGAGGCAGACGAACTCCCCCTCCCCGACCTCCAGGTCCAGCGGTCCGAGGGCGTGCACGGCGCGCTCGCCCACCCCGAAGGTCATCTCCAGCCCCTCGGCTCGCACCGCCGCGAGCCGCGTGGGGGCGGCGGGCGCCGCCGTGGTCTCAGCTGCCGAACCGGACACCGTGGGCCTCCTCGAGCAGAGTGCGGTCGACGACCCGGTCGTCGGGAAGGATCTCGCTGTACTGCAGTGCGTTCGTCTTGCGGTAGGTCTGCTGGAGCGGCTCGGACGTGTTCGTGCGCACCAGCAGGTCGAACACCGGGCTCGGGGTCTTCACCAGCTCCGCGGGGGTGGTCCCCATCATCCGCGCGACGTCGGCGACCACGGCGGGATCGGCGTGGTAGTCCCCCGCGAACGTCGTGTTGACCGTGCGGCTGACCGCGCGCAGGAACGCCACCGCCGCGTCGCGCTTCGCGTAGAACGACGGGCCGGCGATGCAGCCGAGCAGCGACTCCCCCGGCGGCGTGGTGCTGCCGAGGAACTCGAAGTTCCCACTCTGCTCCAGAGGGACCCAGCGCGGGTCGAGGAAGATGCCGGCGTCGATCGCACCGGCTTCCAGGGCCTGCTGCATGTCCGGCCCGGAGACCGTCTTGACGGTGTCCCCGCTCAGGTCGCCGCCGCCGGCGGCGGTGAGCATGCGGTCGACCGGGTAGAGGCTCGCCGAGCCGGGACCGGCCGCGGACGCGATCACCTTGCCCTGCAGGTCTGCCAGTGAGGTGCCCTTGCGCGCCCACAGGCCGGACTTCGACGACGCCGGCGTCGCGATCGAGCCGGTGACCCACTTGATGTCGAAGCCCTGTGCGATCGCGTTGTACATCGGGGCGTTGGGCCCCGAACACGCGAAATCGATGCGCCCCTGCGCGGTCAGGGTGTACGCGTCGGCCGAGGGCAGGTTCTGGATCTCGACGGTGAGGTTCTCCTTCTCGAACTCGCCGTGCTCCTTCGCCCAGTACCAGGGCGCGGCGAACTCGAAGCCCGTCGGCATGTTCATCACGATCGTCGCGGGCTGGACCAGCGGCTTCGGCGCGGGCGCCCCGGGGGCGCATCGCGCGACCGGCCCGCCCGGGGCGGCGCTGACGCCGTAGCCCTCGCAGCCGGCCTCCGGAGTGAGCGCACCCGCCACCGAGTCCTTCGAGGTGGCGGTACCGCCGCCGGTGGCGCAGGCCGCCACCAACAGGGGCACGAGCAGTAGCAACGCGGCACGTGAGCGTCTCAACAGGTGCTCCTAGCGAGTGATGGAGCCGGTCGACGACCGGACCCAGGGGGTCAGCCGGCGGCCCACGGCGCCGACGAGGATGGTGAGCAGCACGCCCAGTACGGCGACGGTGAGGATGCCGACGTACATCCAGCCGTTGATCAGCAGTGCCCGGGAGTTGAAGATCAGGAAGCCGAGGCCGGTGTCGGTCGCGATGAACTCCGCGGCGACGATGACGAGGACCGCCACTCCCATTCCCACGCGGAGCGCGACGAAGACCTCGGGCAGGATCGCGGGGACGACGACCTCACCGAACGTTCGCCTGCGACTCAGTCCCAACGACCGCGCGGCCTCTCGGTACCCCTCCGGGATGGCCGCGACCGCCTCCATCGTGCCGATCCACACGAAGAAGAACACGGTCGTGGCGATCAACGCGACCAGCGGCGGCTCGCCGAAGCCCACGATCGAGAGGAACACCGGCAGCAGTGCGAGCTTCGGGACGACGTAGAGCCCGTTGAGCGTGGACTCCAGCGCCGAGCGGACATAGGCGCTGAGTCCCATGACGATCCCGAGCACGAAGCCGGCCAGCGCCCCGAGCGGGTAGCCCACGAGCACCCGGCTCAGGGTCTTCCACACGTCGTCGAGCAGGCGGCCGTCTCGCCCCAGGTCGATGCCCTGACCGACGATGGTGGTGGGCGCGGGGAAGATCCGCATGTCCAGCAGCCCGACCCGGGCCGCGATCTCCCAGATCGCGAGCAGCGCGATCGGTACCGCGACCGCGAGCGCGCGGCGTACGAGCCGTTGCGTGCGGTGGTGGGCGGCGCGACGCTCGGCCGGCCGGGACGGGGTGATGTCGACGGTGACGCCGGGGGCGTCCGGACGGTCGAGCACGGGAGAACGAGCATCGTTCACAGCGACCTCGCATTACATCGGCATTGATGCTTGTCGATTTCTACGTAAGACTATCGATCGTGTCCACGTCTGTAAACGCAGTCCGTGACAGTGCCGTCGCCCCGTGGACGGCGGAGACCCTCCGTGTGCTGGAGGAGCGGGCGGAGGAGCCCGCGGTGTTCGGGACCGAGCCGTCGGGGGGTGGCCGGTGGAGCGGCGGCGAGTTCCGGGACCGGGCGGCCGGGGCCGCCGACCTGCTGGCCGAGCTCGGCGAGCGGGGACAGCCGGTGCCCGGGTTGCTCAGCGCGCGTTCCACGGCGTTGGCGCTCACCCTGGGCGGTGCCTGCGTCGGCAGGCCGATCGCGCCGCTGCCGCCCCGGCACACCGTCGACGAGCTGGCGGCCATGGTCGGACGGATGCCCGGACACGCCCTGCTGGCCGAACCGGACCACGCCGAGACCGGGGAGGAGGTGGCGGCGGCGACCGGGCGGCGACTGCAGGTGGTGGACGTCGTCCCCCTCGGGAGCGGGTCGGCGCTGCGGCTCGCCACGGCGGACCCGGTGCTCGTCCTGCACACGTCCGGCACCACCGGGATGCCGAAGCGGGTCGACGTGACCGACGCCGGGCTCGGCCACCGGACCCGGGTCAGCGGGGCGACCCTGCGGCTCGGCCCGGGTGCGGTCTACGCGGGAGCCTCGCCGTTCCATCACATCGGCGGGGTGGGGAACGCGGTCGTCGCGCTCGCTCGCGGGGCCGCCGTCGCGTCGTTCCCGCGGTTCTCCGTCGCCGCGTGGCCGACGTTGCGCGAACTCGGAGCCACCCACGTGCTCGTGGTGCCGACGATGATCGAGATGCTGCTGCGCGGTGGCGGGCTCGCCCTGCCCACCCTGCGGACGCTGATCTACGGCGGTTCGCCGATCCACCCGGAGACGTTGCGCGCCGCCATGGCGGCGCTGCCCGGCGTGGACTTCGTGAACATCTTCGGCCAGACCGAGGGGAGCCCGCTGACCTCGCTCACCCCGGACGACCACCGCGCCGCCGCCGGAGGCCGCGAGGACCTGCTGCGGTCGATCGGGCGGCCGCTGCCGGGGGTCGTCCACCGGATCGTCGATCCCGACGACGAGGGCTTCGGCGAGCTGCACGCGCGGGCCCCGCACCTGTCCACCACCGCGGCCGCCGGCTGGCTGCGGACCGGGGACATCGTGCGCGCCGACGACGACGGCTACCTCTTCCTGGCGGGCCGCAGGCACGACCTGATCATCCGCGGCGGGGAGAACATCCATCCGGTCGAGGTGGAGCAGGTGCTGGTGGCACACCCGGACGTCGAGGCCGCCGCCGTGATCGGCGTGCCGGACCCGCTGTGGGGGCAGACCGTCGCCGCGTTCGTGGTCCCGCGGCCCGGCGCCACCCCCACCGTGGAGGAGCTGCGGGCCGCGGCGCGCGATCGGCTGGCCCGCCACAAGCTCCCCACGGTGTGGCGGTTCGTCGACGCACTGCCGGTGAGCCCCAACGGGAAGCTGCTGCGAGACGAGCTGCGCATCCGGCTCAGCGACGGATGATCGCCTGGTACTCCTCGGTGTCGTGGGACTGACTCTCGGCGGCCAGGCCCATGCCCAGGGTCGACACCATGGCGCCGCGCAGGTGCTGGTTCAGCGTGGACTTGGTGTCCCGCACCGCCTGTGGCGGCAGCGTCGCGATCCTGGCGGCGAAGGCCGTCGCCTCGGTGAGCAGGTCGGCGTCCGGGACGACCCGGTTGGCCAGGCCGAGCTCGACGGCGAGCGGCGCGGGGATCTTGTCGCCGGTGAGGATGTACTCCTTCGCCTTCAGCAGGCTCGTGAGGAAGGGCCAGGTGACCGCACTGCCGTCGCCCGCGACGAGGCCGATCTTCACGTGCGGGTCGGCGAGGAAGGCGGACTCCCCCATGAACACGACGTCGCACAGCGTGACCAGGGTGCAGCCGAGTCCGACGGCAGGTCCGTTGACGGCGCACACGACCGGCAGCTCGGTCGAGAGCATGGCCTCGACCAGGCGCCTGGCCCGGCGCATGGCACGGCGCCGGGCGTCGAAGTCGGTGACGAAGGCGGCGAAGTCGTCGAGGTTGCCACCGGCACTGAACGACGTGCCCGCGCCGGTGAGGACGACCGCGCGGGCATCGGAGTCGTCGTCGAGGTCCGCCATGAGGCGGGGGAACTCGTCGTGCAGGACCTCGTCGAAGGCGTTGTGCGTCTCGGGCCGGTTCAGGGTGACGGTGATGATGCCGTCGGCGCGCGTGACGAGGATGGGGTCGGTCATGGGTGCCTCTCAGCTCACTGCGTGTCGCGGAAGTCGTCCGCGACGAGGTCGGTGGCGGCCAGCCCGGCGAACCGGGGCGGCCGCTTCTCCAGCATGCTCGCGACGCCCTCGGCGAGGTCGGGACGGGAGCGGGCGACCACGGCGAGCCGCTTGTCCTCACGGCGGGCGCTCTCGATGTCCGTCTCCAGCCCGCCGTAGAGCTGGCGTTTGATGTCCGCCATCGCGGCGGGTGAGCAGTTCTGGGCCATGTCCGCGGCGTAGGCCAGCGCGGTGGACAGCAGCTCCTCGGGGGCGACGACCCGGTTGACCAGCCCCAGCTCGGCGGCCTCCTCGGCGCGCACGACCCGGCCGGAGAGCAGCAGGTCCGCCGCCGTGCCCGCGCCGACGAGCCGGGCGAGCTGCCAGGCCACGGCGTTCTCGGCGGGCAGCCCGCGGCGGGCGAACGCGGTCGTGATCTTGGCGCCCGCGGCGACGAACCGCACGTCGCCCATCAGGCTCACGACCAGGCCGATGCCGGCGCACGCACCGTTGATCGCGACGACGACCGGCTTCGGCAGGGACAGCGGGAGGGTCTGCCGGATCCGACCGGCGTTCGCGAAGCCGCCGCTCGACGCCGCCTTCAGCGCCTCGGCGTCCATACCCGCGCAGAACGCCCGCCCGGCCCCGGTGACCACGATCGCCCGGACCGCCGGGTCGTGCGCCGCCCCGAGCAGGGCGCCGAAGTACTCCTCCTCCAGCGGAAGGGTCCACGCGTTGGCGCGGTCCGGGCGGTTCAGGGTGACGACGCGGACCGCGCCCTCGTCGTGGGTGAGGATGGTGTCGCTCACGACTTCGCTCCGAACAGGCGCTCCGCCTCGGCGCGCGCCAGCTGGTAGGCCAGCTTGCCGTTGGCCAGCCGGGGGACGGTGTCGACGACGGCGATGTGCTTGGGGGCCTTGTACGGCGCGAGCCGCGCGCGCACGAACGCGCGGAGCTCCTCGGTCTCCGGCGGGGTGTCCCCGGTCAGCTCGACCAACGCGCTGACGGCCTGCCCGAACCGCTCGTTCGGCACCCCGACGACGGCCGCGTCCCGCACGCCGGGGTGCGCGGTCAGCGCCGCCTCGACCTCGTGCGGGTACACCTTCTCGCCGCCGGTGTTGATGCTCGACGAGCCCCGCCCGAGCAGCGTGATGCTCCCGTCGATCTCGATCTTCGCCATGTCCCCGCCGATGGCGTAGCGGACGCCGTCGACCGTCTTCCACACCTCGGCGGAGGCCTCGGGGTCGTTGTAGTAGCCGAGCGGCTGCCGCCCGCCGACGGCGAGCACGCCGGTCTCACCGGAGCCCGCCTGGACGAGGCGGCCGTCGTCGGCGAGGACCACGGTGTGCCTGCCCGGCAGGAAGTCCCCGATGCAGGACCGCTCGCGGGTGCTGTTCTGGGTGACCGACCGACCCGCGCCGAAACCCTCCGAGGCGCCGAGGGTGTCGACCAGCCGCAGGCCCGGGACCTGCGCGAGGATCCGTTCCTTGACCTCCGTCGACCAGGCGACGGCGCTGGAGACGATGTACCGCACGGTGTCCAGCGACCAACGGCGCGGGTCCGCCTCCAGGGCCTCGACGAGCGGGCGGGCGATGGCGTCCCCGGTGATCGCGATCGTCCAGACGCCCTCGGCCTCGACGGTCTCCAGCATCTCCACCGCCGAGAACGAGCGGGACGGGAGCAGCACGACGGTGCCGCCCTGGCTCAGCGCGCTCATCGACGTGATCGACCCCGCGCCGTGCATCAACGGACAGGCCGCGAGGTGCACGGGAGCGGGGTCCGGCAGCAGGCCGGGGATCTCGGTCAGCGGGGTGTCCTCGCGATAGCGGTGCAGGGCCTGGCCGTTGAGATTGCAGAACATGTCGTCCTGCCGCCACATCACGCCCTTGGGCAGGCCGGTGGTGCCACCGGTGTAGAGGAGGAAGAGATCGTCGCCGCTGCGCTTCGCCGCAGGTGGCGGCACGTCCCGGTCCGCCCAGTCCTCGTAGGGCACCGCCCAGTCCGGACCATCGGGCCCGACACAGACCCAGGTGCGCACGGAGCCCAGCCGGGTCCGCACCTCGCCGACGGTCTCGCCCAGCGTGGAATCGAAGACGACGACGCGGACGTCCCCGCTCGACCAGAGCTGCTCCAGCTCGTCGGCACGGTAGCGGAAGTTCGTGTTCACCGGCCCGACGCCGATCATGAAGGCCGCGTAGAGCGTCTCCAGGTACTCCGGACCGTTGTAGAGCATCAGCGCGACGGTGCCCTCGCCGAACTCCGGCGCCAGGCCGGTGGCGACGCCCGCGGCGCGGCGGTGGAAGTCCGCCCAGCTCAACCGGGTGTCGCCGTGCACGATCGCGGTGTGCTCCGGGATCGCGGCGGCGATGACGTCCCAGACGTCCGCGAAGTTCCACTCAGACACGGTCGACCGTCCTCGCGGGTGCGATGCGGTCGAGGATCTCCGCCGCGGAGTGCGCCATGTCCGAGACGATCTCGGCCGCGGTCCGGATCTCGTGCACCGAGCCGACGGCCTGACCGCACAGGTAGGCCTCGCGAGCCGGGTCCACGCCGGAGTCGTCCCGCGCCCCCAGGTGGGTGACGGCCTGCTCGATCGCGTAGAGCCGCTGCTGTGGGAACGGCCGCAGCTCCTCGGGATGGGCCTCGAAGTGGTCGGTCCACTCGTTCCTCAGAACCCGCATGGTCTTGCCCGAGTACGCCCGGGTGATCACCGTGCCGTCCTCGCGGGCGGCGATCATGGCCTCGTGGAAGCCGCGCAGCCTGCGCGCCTCGACGCTCGCGGCGAACCGGGTCCCCACCCAGACACCGTCCGCCCCGAGGGCCAGCGCCGCGGCCAGCCCGCGGCCGTCCACGATCCCACCGCCGGCCACGACGGGCACCCGGCCCTCGACCGCGTCGACCACACCGGGGATCAGGGCCATCGTGGCGACCGTACCGGTGTGGCCACCACCCTCCGTACCCGTGGCGATCACCAGGTCGACACCGGCCTCGACCGCCTTGACGGCGTGCCGCACCTTGCCACACAGGCTCCCCACGAGCAGGCCCGCCTCGTGCATGGTCGCGACGGTCTCCGCGTCCACCCCGAGCCCGGAGACGTACAGCGTGGTCCCGCCCGCGGTGATCATCGGCGTGTACCGTCGGACGTCCTCGGCCACGGCCGTCAGGGCGTTGACCCCGAAGGGCTTCGCGGTGCGCGCGCGGGTCTCCGCGAGCTCCTTCTCCAGCTTCTCCGGACGCATGAACGAAGCGCCGAGCGTGCCGAACCCGCCCGCCTCGCTGACCGCGGCCACGAGCTCGGCGTAGGCCACGCCGCCCATCCCGGCGAGCATGATCGGATGGTCGACACCGAGCAGCTCGGTCAGGCGTGTGCGCAACGGCGGGGTGGGGGTCACCGGTCCTCCTCGGTCGGGCGGTACCGCCCTGAGTAGTCGGGGTCGGTCCGGGCGGCCAGGGCGGCCGCGCCGGTGCGGAAGTCGGGATGGCGGGTGGCGCGCTCGAGGGCGTGCTGGGCGTCGGCGTCCGCGTCGGACAGGGAACGCTCGAGGTCCCGCCACACCATCTGCTTCACCGCCGCCATCGACGACGGAGCGCTGCAGGCCACCAGAGTGGCGGCGTAGGCGAGTGCGGCGGGCAGGACGTCCTCGGCGGGCAGCGCGCGCAGCGCCCAGCCGATCTCGACCGCCTCCCGCCCGCGGATGACGGCGCTGCGCAACAACAGGTCCGTCGCCCGGGTCACCCCGACCAGCCGGGGCAGGATCCAGGAGATCGCGAACTCCGGCGGCAGCCCGAGCTTCGACGTCGACGTCGTCAGCTTGGCGTCCTCGGCGACGAACCGGACGTCGGCGAAGCTGGCCAGCACGAACCCGATGCCCGCCGCCGCCCCGTTGACCGCGGCGACCACGGGCTTGGACAGCGACAGCAGGAAGCCGTGGCGCGAGCCGAAGGCCGGGTGCGACGGGTCACCGGGCTGGGTGAGCGGCTCGGTGCGGCCGGAGCGGTACTCCCCCGCCTCGGCGTTGGCCGAGACCGCGCGCACATCGGCGCCGACGCAGAACCGCTGCCCCGCACCGGTGAGCACGATGACGCCCACGTGTGGCGAGCGGTCCAGCTCACCGAGCACCCAGCGGTACTCGGCCTCCATCCTCCCGGTCCAGGCGTTGCCGCGTTCCGGTCGGTCGAGCGTCACCGTGGCCACACCTGCGTCGATCCCGTATCGGACGGTCTTGAGCTCCACCGCACCTCCCTGTGTCTGTACCGGCAGCCGTCATATTACGTACAATTCACACGTGAAGACGAGAGTGTAAGGAGAACCATGTCGGAGACCACGACCCGCACCGAGAAGCTGAGCCGCTTCTGGGAGGCGATGCCCTTCAACGCCAAGTGCCACATCCAGGTGCGCAGCTGGGAGGAGGAGAAGGTGGTGCTCGCGGCGGCGTACGCCGAGGACCAGACCAACGGGCACGGCACCCTGCACGGAGGTGTCATCGGGACCCTGGCGGACACCGCGGCCACGGCGGTCGTCATGGCGGGGCGGGAGCGTGGCGACAAGCGCACTCCCCTCACCACGGCCATGACGGTCCACTACCTGGGGGCGGCGCGCTCCACGGTGATCGCCACCGCGACGGTCAGCAGGCGGGGCGGCAGCACGTCCTTCGTCGACGTGGCCGTAGTGGACGCCGAAGGCGCGCCCGTGGCCACCGCCATGATCTGCATCGTGATGAAGTAGCCGCGACGTTCCCGATCCCGGGCACGCGAGATCCGGGGACGAGCTGCCTCGCGAGCGAGCGGTCGCCGACGCGCCGTCGCACGTCATCCCGACATCGAACCGAAACGGAGTGGACATGACGGGCACACGGCTCGAGGGGCAGACCATCCTGATCACGGGCGCCGGGCAGGGAATCGGCCGGGGCATCGCGCTGGCCCTGGCGAAGGAGGGGGCGCAGGTCGCCCTCGCCGGGCGCACCAAGTCCAAGTGCGACGTCGTCGCCGAGGAGATCGCGGCGCTCGGCGGGACGGCGCTGTCGCTGGCCTGCGAGGTCGGCGACCGGGCCGCCGTGGACCGCACGGTCACGGACACGGTCGAGCGGTTCGGGGGCCTCACCGGGCTGGTGAACAACGCGGCGTCCAGCGTCCAGAAACCGCTGGCCGACACCACCGACGACGACGTCGACCTGTGCTGGCGCTCCGGTGCGATGGGCACCCTCTACGGGATGCAGGCCGCGCTGCCGCACCTGAAGGCCGCGGGCGGCGGCTCGATCGTCAACTTCGGCTCGAGCACCGCGGTGAACGGCAACGCCACGTTCGGCGCCTACGCGATGGCGAAGGAGGCGATCCGCGGGGCCTCCCGCGTCGCCGCCCGCGAGTGGGGCCGCTACGGGATCCGGGTCAACGTGATCGTGCCCGTGTCCCTGTCGCCGGCCACGGTCGACTTCTCCGAGAACCACCCGGAGCGCTTCGCGGCCGTCCAGAACGCGCTCGCGCTGCGCCGCGTCGGTGACCCCGAGACCGACATCGGCGGGGCGGTCGTCGCGCTCATGACAAGCGACCTCGGGTACCTGACCGGCGACACGTTGATGCTGACCGGCGGTCTGTGACCCACGGCAGTGGGCCGGGCGGGAGCCGCTCCACCGGAGCGGCTCCGCCCATGCCGGTTCTCAGATGCCCAGGAGCGACGCCAGACGCTCCTTCTGCCGGTTCGCGTCCCCGAACAGCAGGGCCGAGGAGTGCGCGCGCCGGTAGTACAGGTGGGCGTCGTGCTCGTAGGTGAAGCCGATGCCGCCGTGCAGCTGGATGGCCTCGATGGCGCAGAACACCGCCGCCTTCGACGCCGCCGCCTTGGCCATCGCCGCGGCCGCAGGCAGCTGCGATGGCGTGTCGACGGCCAGCCGGACCGCCTCGTACGCCGCCACCTGCCCCGACTCGACCGCCACGAGCATGTCCGCCAGGCGGTGCTTGACCGCCTGGAAGCTGATCCGCCGGGAGAACTGGGCACGGGTCTTCGCGTACTCCAGGCTCATGTCCAGCACCGCCTGGGCGGACCCGACCAGCTCGGCGGACAGTAGGGCGAGCCCCAGGTCCACGGTGTGGGCCAGGACGGCCGCCGCTCCGCCGGGATCCCCGACGGGCCGGGCCGCGACGGCGTCGAAGGTGAGCCGGACCTGCTGACGCGTGGGGTCCAGGGTCACCAGCGACTTTCGCCGCAGGCCGGACGCGGTGGCCTCCACCGCGAACAGCCCGAGCCCCTGCTCGGTGCGCGCGCTGACCAGGAATAGGTCCGCGGCGGCGCCGTCGAGCACGAAGCTCTTGTGCCCGGACAGCCGGTCCCCGGCGGCGGTCACCGTGCTCTCGGTGAGGTCCCAGGAGCCGGAGTCCTCGGTGACGGCCAGCGCGGCGATCCGCGACCCGTCCGCCAGGCCGGGCAGCAGATCCTTGGCCGCTGCGGTGTCGGCGGCGCTGTCGGCGGCGGTGACCAGCGCGTTCGCCACCAGCACGACGCTGCCGAAAAAGGGTGCGACGAGCAGCGCCCGCCCGCTCTCCTCGGCGACGACCAGCTGCTCGACCGGCCCGAACCCGCTGCCGCCGAACTCCTCGGGGATCGCCAGCCCGTGCAGCCCAGCTCCCCCGCCATCCGGTCCCAGACCGCGCGGTCCAGCCCCTCCGGCGTCGCCATCAGCCGCCACACCGCCGCGCTCGAGGAGTGGTCGGCGAGGAAGCCGCGCACGGTGCGGCGCAGGTCCTGCTGCTCCGCGGTGAACAGGAGACTCACGTGCCTGCCCTCCCGGTCAGCTCCCGGAACGGGGCGTCCTTGTCGACCTGCGGCTCCTTCGGCAGCCCCAGCACCCGTTCCCCGATGATCGTGCGCAGGATCTCGTCCGTGCCGCCCGCGATGGACAGTGCGGGCACCGACAGCAGGGTGGCCGCCCAGAGATCGTCCCCGTCCGCGTCCGGCGCCCACGCCGCGGTCGTGGCGCCGGCGAGCTCCGCGCCCAGCCGGGCGGCCCGGCGGGAGTGGTCCGTGCGCACCAGCGTCGCCACCGAGCCCTCCGGTCCGGGGGTCTGGCCGCGCAGGATCGCCGAGGTGATCCGGTCCCCCAACAGCCCGACCGTGCGCTCGGCGATCCACAGCTCGACGAGCTCGCGCCGGGTCACCGGGTCCTGCGCCCGCCCGCGGGTGCGGGCCAGCTCCATCAGCTCCTCGGCGTTCGGGGTGTCGTCCATCGCGCGCACAGCGCCGAGCGAGACCCGCTCGTTCGCCAACATGGTCGTGGCGGCCCGCCAGCCGTCGTTCACCCGCCCGACGACGTTCGCGGCGGGGATCCGCACCCCGTCGAGGAAGATCTCGTTGAAGTGCGCCTCGCCGTTCATCTGGTGGATCGGCCGGATCTCGGCCCCCGGCGAGCTCAGGTCCAGCACGAACATCGTGATGCCCCGGTGCTTGGGCACGTCGGGGTCGGTGCGGGCGATGAGCAGCCCGAAGTCGCAGTCCTGCGCCCCGGACGTCCAGATCTTCTGTCCGGTCACGACGTAGGAGTCCCGTCGAGCACCGCGCGGGTGGTCAGGCCCGCCACGTCCGAGCCGGCGCCCGGCTCGGAGAACATCTGGCACCAGATCTCCTCGCCGCGCAGCATCGGGCGGACGTAGCGCTCCTTCTGCTCGTCCGTGCCGACGGCGAGGATCGTGGGCCCGCACATGCCCAGCCCGATGATGTAGGGGGCCAGCGGCAGGTCGTAGTCCAGCGAGGCGATGTTGAATGCGATCTGCTCGCGGATGCCCAGCCCCCGGCCGCCGTACTCGCTCGGCCACGAGATCCCGGCGTAACCGCTGTCGAACAGCAGGGCCTGGCACTCACGGGCCGCGGCGAGGGCGTCCCCCGCCCGCGTGCGCGCGCCCCTCTCCCAGCCGTGCCGGGGGGCCTGCTCGGCCAGCTAGGCCCGCGCGGCCTGCTCGAAGTCGGCCAGGTCCGCGTCGGGAGGGCCGTCGACGGGGGTGTCGGTGCTCATCCGGCTCGCTTCCTGACGACGGTGAAGAGGGCGGCACCACCGAGGATAGCGCTGAATCATTAAATCGATGATCACCCGCACCCGAGCCGGTCACCGACCGGCGTGCTCGGAGGTGAACGCGCGCAGCCGCTCGACGAGGTCGGTGCCGTCGACCCGGCCCATCCGGAACTCCCGGACGTGTCCGCCCGCGGTGTGCACGATTCGTGCGGTCAGGTCCCCGGCCTCCTCCGTACACAACCCGGCGGTGACCTCCGCGACCCGCTCAGGGGAGAGGTCCAGGCCGGGCGGGATCCCCTGCTCGTCGAGGTAGACCGCCGACATGCGGGTGTAGGCGCCCGGGGACAGCCCGTTGACGGTGATGCCGTGTGGGCGCCCGGCGCGGGCCCCGGCCATCGTGGCGCCCCAGACGGCGGCCTTCGCCGTCGAGTAGGCGACGGCGGCCGCCATCTCCAGGTGCAGCGACGCCTCCGAGAGGGTGTTGACGATCCGGCCGTAGCCCTGCGCGCGCATCACCGGGAACGCCGCGCGCATGACCGCGACGGTCCCCAACGCGTGCACATCCAGTTCGGCCCGCAAGTCCGCCTCGGTGAGCTCGTCGACCGGCGCGGCGTGCATGGTGCCCGCGTTGTTGACCACGATGTCGAGCCTGCCGAACTCCGCCACGGCGCGCTCCACCGCGGCCTCGGCGCCGACGAACCCGCGCACGTCGGAGCGGTCGGCGACGGCCCGGCCGCCGTCGGCCCGGATCTCCTGCGCGACCGTCTCGGCCACGGTCGGGTCCGGCGCCGCGCCATCCAGCCCGACACCCGTGTCGTTCACCACCACCGCAGCCCCCAACCGGGCGAGCTCGCGGCCGTGCGCCCGGCCCAGGCCGCGGCCGGACCCGGTCACCAGCGCGACCCGTCCGGTCAGGATTCCCGTCCGCCCGGCCACGTCAGGCCGTCCTCGACCAGGCCGACGGCGTGCCGCCCTCCGGGCCCGTCCCGGCCCCCCGGCGGGACGCCCCCGCTCCTGCGGCCCCCACCTCTACGACCCCAGCCCCGACCCGCGTCATCACCGCACCCTCTCCAACCACGGCGCCCGCCGCGGCCTCCCCAGGCATATCCCATGGCGGCACCGCCCCGCGACACCGTGGGATGACGGTCACCGTCACAGCCGACACACTGTGCCATTCCGTTCCTTCCGTGCCTTTCGGCGCACGAGGACGGCCCCGGAGACCGACCCGGGCCGACGGGAGGGCGGCCACGGCACCGAGGCCCCACTAGGCTGATCGTCGTGGCCCCGTACCCCTCCGACCTCGAGCGGCCCGGGCTGCTCCGCGACGGCCGTTCGATCATGATCCGACCCAGCCGACCGGTCGACCTCGACGCGCTGTCGACCTTCTTCGGCAGGCTGTCCCGCCGCACCGTGTCGTTCCGGATGCTGGGCCCGGTCGTGACCATGGATCGCGCGCGGACGGCCCACTTCCTCGACGCCGACCACGACCAGCGGCTGAACCTGCTCGCCACGCTCGACGACGAGGTCATCGGCATCGCCGAGTACGCCCGGCAGCCGGACAACCCGGACCGGGCCGACATCGCCTTCACCGTCGAGGACGGCTACCAGGGGATCGGGCTGGGCGGGCTGCTGATGGAGCACCTCGCGGCCGCGGCCCGGGAGCGCGGCATCGCGGTCTTCGAGGCGGACGTGCTCGCCGAGAACATGCCGATGTTGCGGGCGTTCGAGAGCTCGGGGTACCGCCTGCAGTTCGGCCCGCCCGGCTCGGTGCAGCACGTCGACATCGCCGTCGACCCGCGACGCCAGGTGCTGGCCCGGTCGGACCGGCGGATGCAGACCGCCACCCGGTCGTCGCTGCACGCGATCTTCGCCCCGCGCTCGGTGGCGGTGGTGGGCGCGAGCCGCGAGCGCCGCAACGTCGGGCACGCCATCCTGCGCAACCTGCAGGAGTGCGGCTTCGCCGGCCCGCTCTACGCGGTCAACCCGAAGGCGACGGAGATCGCGGGCATCCCGTCGGTCCCGTCGGTGCGCGACGCCGGCGGGCCGGTGGACATGGCGGTCGTCGCCGTGCCCGCCGGGATGGTGCCGCAGGTCCTCGCCGACTGCGCGGCGCACGACGTCGGCGCGGTCGTCGTCGTCAGCACCGAGATGGACGCCCGCAACCCGCAGGGGCGCGAGCTGCTGCAGTTCGCGCGCGGGCACGGGATGCGGCTCGTCGGACCGAACTGCATGGGCGTGGTCAGCCTGCGGCCCGACGTCGACCTCGTCGCCACGTTCTCCCCGGTCGTCCCCCCGCGCGGCCGGGTCGCGATGGCCAGTCAGTCCGGTCCGCTCGGGCTCGCGGTGCTCGACCACGCCCACCGGCTCGGACTCGGCTTCTCCGGGTTCGTGTCCCTCGGCGACTCCCTCGACGTCTCCCCCAACGACCTGCTGCAGTGGTGGGAGGCCGATCCCGCGACCTCGCTGGTGCTGCTGCACCTGGAGGCGTTCGGCAATCCGCGCACGTTCGCCCGCACCGCGCGCCGGGTCGCGGCCCGCAAACCGATCATCGCCGTGCACCCCGGCACCACCGCCCCGGCGCCCGACCCGGCCGAGCCGGAGTCCGCCGCCCGCCCGGCGGACTCCGACACGGCCGTAGACACCCTGTTCACCCAGGCCGGGATCATCCGGACCCGGACCATGCAGGAGATGTTCGACACCGCCCTGCTGTTGGCCCACCAGCCGGTCCCCGCAGGCTCCCGGGTCGCGGTGCTCACGAACGCGGGTGGGCCCGGCGCGCTCACCGCGGGCGCCTGCCGCGGCGCGGGCCTCGGGCTGGCCCGGCTCACCGCCGAGACCACAGCGGCCCTGCCCGAGCGCACCCGCGGCGACACCGCGAACCCGGTGGACCTGACCCCGGAGGCGACCGGCGCCGACTACCGCCGGGCGCTGGCCGCGCTGCTCGCCGACCCCGGCGTGGACGCGGTCGTCGTGTTGTTCATCCCGCCGCTGGTCGACGAGTCCGAGGCGGTCGCCGAGGCCATCGTGGCGGCGGCGGCCACGGCCCCGGCCAAGCCGGTGCTCGCCAGCTTCCTGTCCCGCGCCGGGCTCAGCGAGCTCCTGCGGTCGCCGGACGGACGCTCCATCCCGTCCTACCTGTTCCCGGAGTCCGCCGCGGTGGCGCTCGGCCATGCCGCTCGCTACGGCGAGTGGCTGCGGCGACCGGCGGGTGTCGTGCGCGACCCGGCCGACTCCGTGGTGCGCCGGGCCCGGGAGCTGCTCGCGGGCCGCGGCGTCGGGCCGCTCGATCCCGCGGGGACCGCGGAGCTGCTGCGCTGCTTCGACTTCCGGGTCGCCCCCGGCACCACACCGCCCGAGGGCCAGGACCTGATCCTCGACGTGTCCGACGATCCCCTGTTCGGCCCGGTCGTCACCCTCGGCGCGGTCGGCGAGTACGCCCGGCTGCTCGGCGACGTCGGCCACCGGATCACCCCGGTGTCCAACCGCGACGCCGAGGCGCTCGTCCGCGGGCTGCCCTCGTACCCGCGGCTCCGCGGCGGGCTGGACCGCCCCGGTGTCGATGTCGACGCCCTCGTCGCGGCCGTCCAGCAGGTCTCGGCGATGGTCGAGAGCCTGCCCGAGCTCGCGGAGCTCCGGGTCGGCGGGCTCCGGGTCGGCGTCGGGGACGGCGGGGTGGTGTTCGACGACGTCTCCGCCCGGCTGCAGAAGCCGACGGCGGCCCGGCGGGTGCGCGAGGCCACCGTCGACCCGGGCTGAGCCGAGAGTTCTACTCCCCCGCCGCGCCGGTCGTCGCGGCCACCGGCACGCTGAGGCGGCGTTCCTGCAGACGCTGCAGCGCCACGCACGCGACGCCGACGACGATCCAGCCCACCACCATGAACCAGCCGATGAAGCCCGGTCCGAGCGCGGTGAGCGCGGCGGCGACGGTGAAGGGCGCCACGATGTTGGCCAGTCGGCCGGCGCCGAATGCGGTCCCGCTGCCGCTGGAGCGCAGCCTGCTCGGGAAGCTCTCGGCCATCGTGGCGTTGAGCATCGGGGCGAACCAGGCGATGAGGAAGAACTGGGCGAACGTCGCCGTGGCCACCAGGCCCGCGGCCGGGACCAGGCCGAACAGGATGCCGCTGAGCGCCGCCGCCGCGGTGACGCCCGCCAGCATCGCGCGGCGCCGGAACCGGGTACCCAGCAGGAAGGCCGCCAACGAACCCAGCGGAGCCCCGTAGAGGGCCACCGCGGTGATCGTGAGCAGGGTCTCGCCACTGAACCCGCGCAGCTGCAGGATGGTCGGCAGCCACGAGTTGAAGGTCTGGGTCAGCATCGAGAAGACGATCCAGACCACGATCAGCAGAAGCATCGGGCTGAGCAGCGAGCCACGGAACAGGTCCCGCCAGGCGCCCGTACTCTGGGCGGCCTGCCGCGCCGGGGCCGGGACGGCCAGGGGCTGAGGCGGGGGCAGGGTCTCAACCGGCGCAGTGCCCGCCTCGAACTTCTGCAGAGCTGCGTACGCGTCATCGAGGCGACCCCGGCTCGCCAGCCAGAGCGGCGATTCGGGGAGGCGCTTGAGCAGCGGCAGCAGGAGCAGCCCGAGGGCGCCGATCGCGAACACGACCCGCCAGCCGTCCGGGCCGAGCGGGATCACGAACCGGGCCGTCGTCGCGATGACGGCCGTACCCATCATGCCGACGAAGTAGGCGATCGCGGTGCGGGTGGTGCGCCGGTGCGTCGGGCTCATCTCCACCAGGTAGGTCACAGCCACCACGAAGAGCGCGCCCATCCCGATTGCGCTGACGACCCGCAGCACGGCGAATGCCACGAGGTCGTTCATCAGCACGTGCAACCCGGACCCGACCGACGCCACCGCGAGGCTCGCCCACATCACCGGGAGTCGCCCGATCCGGTCCGCCAACCGCCCGCCCGTCAGCGCGCCGATCAGCAGGCCGACGAAGGTCGACGACACCAGCAGCGCGATGTCGGAGAGCTCGAACCCGAGCTGCGCGCGCATCGCCGGCGCGGCGATCCCGAGCGCGCCCTGATCGCCGAGGTCGAAGAAGAAGGCGATTGCCATGGCGACGACCAGCCGCCTGCTCATGCCCCGGGTGGGCAGGCGCGCCAACCGGCCGGCGATGTCCTCGCCTCGCCGCGCGCCGTCGGGCGCGGGCGCGCCTGGGGTGGATCCGTCCTCGGACACGGCCTCTCCTCGTCGATCGGCTGCTGGGTGGATTCCGCCTGTGACAGTCTCTGTCATGTTGGACAGTGACCGGCGGACTCCCTAGTGTGCCGATCGAAGCCCCGACGAACAAGGGGCGATCGGGCGCTGCCGCCCGGAACCCGAGGTGGAGGTAGAACATGCGGCTCGCAGGACGGTCGGTCGTCGTCACCGGCGGCGGCAACGGCATCGGACGGGCCTTGGCGCTGCGCTTCGCGGCGGCGGGCGCGCGCGGTGTCACGGTCGCCGACCTCGACCCGGACTGGGCGCGACGGGCCGCCGAGCGCATCGAGGCGGCGGGCACGCCCGCGCTCGGGGTGGGCTGCGACGTCGGGGACCCGGCCGCCGTCGACCGCCTCGTCGACGCCGCGGAGGCGGCGTTCGGTCCGGTCGACGTCTTCTGCTCGAACGCCGGCTACAGCGACCTCGCGCCCGCCGACCTCTCCCAATCGGTCGAGGCCTGGCGGTCCATCATGGACGTCAACCTGCTCGCACACGTGTGGGCCGCCCGGCGGGTCGTCCCGTCGATGGTCGAGCGCGGGGACGGCTATCTGCTGCAGACGATCTCCTCCGCCGCACTGATCACCGGGCCCTCGGCCCCGGGCTACACCGCGAGCAAGCACGGTGCGCTGGGCTTCGCCGAGTGGCTCACGCTCAACCACGGCCACGAGGGCGTTCGGGTGACCTGTCTGTGCCCCAACGCCGTCTACACCGGGATGTTCGGTCGCGATCCCGACGACGACTCCGCACTGCCCGAGGCGGGCTCGCTCGGCGAGCTGCTCACCCCCGAGCAGGTCGCGGACACCACCGTGGCCGCGATGGAGGGCGCCGAGCCCTTCCTGGTGCTGCCGCACCGCCGCGTCGGGGAGTCGTTCCTGCGCAAGGCGACTGACTACGACGCGTGGCTGGACCGGACCCGCGGCAGGCTGCAGCGGATGCGCGCCACCGGCTGACCACCTCCCGAGCGGCGCGGATCCCGCAGGCAGTGCTGCGTGCGGGACCCGCGCCGTGCGGTCGGGCGGTCCGGCGGCACATCAGTCCCGGGGCAGGACGACGCGCGGGCCCGGCAGCCCGCACCCGCACGGCCCCTCGGCGAGAGTGCCCTCCACACCGGTGTCGAACGCGGAGAACGCGTGCGCCCGGTCGGCTCGCGAGGTCAGCCGGACGGTGCCGTCGATCACGTCGAGCCCCCACTCCGCCGGGTCGACGTGCAGGCCGGCCCGCTCCGGGCACTCCAGACCGAGCGCGGGACCGACGGGCCCGATCACCGAGGCCTCGATGCCCTCGCCGCGCAGCGGTCCGCGGGCGTCCGGTCGCACGACGAGCCGCGGCACGGCCCGCAGCCGCTCGATCGTCTCGGAGCCGGCGACGGCCTGCACGGTCTCCCCGGACAGCCCGATGACCGCGGCCACCTCCTCCATCCGCAGGAACGTGGTCAGCCGGCGGGCGTCCCACCCGTAGGGCTCGGCCGGGGTGTAGACCGCGCGCCGGGCGCGGACGGCGGTCAGCAGCGGACCCGCCCAGGCGTACTCGTGGTTGGCGATGATCACCAGCACCCGTTGCCCGGCTCCCATGCCCCACGCGTCGAGCAGCCGGTCGGCCCAGGCCTCCTCGCGCTTCAGCTCGGACCAGCCGATCTCGTAGTCCACCGGCCCCTCCGGGCCCACTACCGTCCCGATGCCCGAGACGGCAGCGCGCGGACCCGCCGCGGCCAGCATCGTCGTCCTGCTCATGCCTTCACCACCCTCGGGAACTTCGCCACGCTCGAGCTGCGCTCGAGCAGTGTCGCGGTCGTCACCAGCTCCAGGTCGGGCTGGACGCCGACCCGGGTCGCCACCGACGCGCGGACCCGCTGGGCCAGCTCGTCAAGGTCGGAGGTCCGGTCGGGTGCATAGCCCACCCGCAACCGCAGCGTCGACATGGTGTCCGCGTAGCGGATCACCTGGAACATGCCGTCCGCCGCCTCGGGGACGGCCTCGACCGCCGCCCAGACGTCGCTGAGCACGACGGTGCGACCGTCGATCGTCATCTCGTCGCCCTTTCGGCCCACGATCCACTGCCGGGCGTGGGTGCGCCCGCACCCGCAGGTCGCGGTGGTGAGCCGGACGAGGTCGCCGCTGCGGTAGCGGATGAGCGGGGCCGCGGCGTTGTCCAGGTCGGTGGCGACGAGCTCGCCGACGAGCCCGTCGGCGACCGTGGTGTCCGCGTGCGGGTCGAGCAGCTCGGGCATCACCGTGTCCTCCCACAGGTGGTACCCGTCGTGTTCGCGGCACTCCCACGCCGTGCCGGTGTCGGCCGCGCTGGCGTAGGTGAAGAGCTCGACGCCCCACTCCTCGCGCACCTTGCGGGACAGCACCGCCCCCAGCGGCTGGCCGGCGAAGGCCGCGCCCTTGAGCGACGAGAGCGCCCCCCGGACGTCGTGCGTGGCCTCGAGCTTCTCCAGCTCCATGATCGTCGGCATCAGCAGCGAGATGTAGGTGGGCTTCAGTGTCTCCAGCACGCGCAGCAGCTCGGCACCCTTGCCGATCCACATGTCCGCGTAGATCGGGACCAGGCCCATGGCCTGGAAGGCATCGCCGTAGTGGCCGCGGAAGGTCCCCACGGGGACCACGACCCGATCGCCCGGCCGGACCCCGACCTCCCACAGGTCGCGCGCGGAGATGACGGGCAACGGGGGCGCGGTGCTCCAGATCTCGGGGATCGGCTCGGGGTCCGAGGTGGTGCCCGAGGTCGACGTGACGCTGGTCAGCTCGTCCGGGGGCACGAGCAGCAGCCCGCCGTAGGGGTCGCCGGTCCGGGCCCGGTAGGCCTGCACGTCCGCCTTGCCGAAGGTCGGCACCAGGCGCCGGAAGTCGGCCAGCGAGCGGATCGCCGAGGGATCGACCCCGGCGGCCGACCACAGCTTCCGGTAGAAGGCGGAGTTCTCCCAGGCCAGCGGGATCAGCTCCAGGACACGTCGCTCCTGCAGGGCCTCGAGCTCCGCCCGGGACGCGGTCTCGATGTCCGGTTCGAGGTAGCGGCGGTCGCGCAGGTCATCGGTCACGGCACGCTCCAACGCGGTCGGGGGACACGGTCGGCCGGGGCCGACCACCCGCCGACCTCACCGAACAACGAACAGCATAATGATATGACAGTATCTCGCCAAGAGCTAGAGGGTCGACTTCTGAGAGTATCTCTCGCCATAATGGGTTAGCGCATTGACGCGTCAGCCCACGCGCACCGCACATCGTCCCGGTTCGCCCGGGTGGAGGAGGACGACCATGCAGCGTCAGACCGTCGGCGACGTGATCCGGGAGCACCGGCGCAGCTTCCCGACCGGGACCGCCGTCGTCGACGGCCCGGTCCGGTTGACCTGGCCGGAGTTCGACGACCGGATCACCCGGACTGCACACGCGCTGGCCAAGGCGGGGGTCGGCACCGGTGACCGGGTGCTGTGGCTGGGCCAGACCTCCTTCCGCGTGTTCGAGCTACTGGGCGCCTGCGCGAAGCTCGGCGCCATGGTCTGTCCGGTGAACTGGCGGCAGACCGCCTACGAGCTGGCGTTCGTCATCGAAGACTTCTCCCCCGCCGTCGTCGTCTGGCAGGACGAGGAGATCGGCGAGGCCGTGCGCGGCGCCCGCGAGCTCTCCGGCGGCGGCGGGGCCACCTGGTGGCAGCACGACGGCACCGGTCCGGACTCGTGGGAGCAGGTGGTCGCGGCGGAGTCGGCCGAGGACGACTTCGCCCCCGTCGACCCCGACCTCCCCCTGCTGGTCATCTACACCGCGGCGATCGAGGGTAGGCCCAACGGGTCGCTGATCACCCAGCGCAACCTGCTGGTCATGGGGACCGAAGCGGCGTACCTCACCTCCTCCGGCAGCGGGTCGGTCTTCCTCAACTCGGGCCCGCTGTTCCACATCGGCAACTTCCAGTGGGACGCGATGGCCGTGCTGCTGGAGGGCGGGACGAACGTCTTCATCCGGCGCGCGGACCCCAAGGAGCTGCTGGAGATCCTCACCGCGGAGAAGGTGACCTCGGCGTTCCTCATGCCGCCGACCATCCTGGCCATGAAGGAGCTCTACGATCCCGCGGTGCACGACCTCAGCGCCCTGCGGCCGGGCCCGTTCGCGCCCGTGTGGGGCGAGGGCATCGTGGCGAAGGACACCGCGCTGTGGGGCACCCAGCCCGGAGGCTTCGGTCAGACCGAGGTCACCGGGCTCGCCGTCGTCAACGGCCACGGCGGGCGGGGCGCCGGCAACTCCGGTCGGCCCGTGCCGTTCGCCAGGGTACGGGTGGTCGACGACGAGTGGAACGAGCTGCCGCCCGGCGAGGTCGGCGAGCTGGTGATCGGCGGCGAGGTCGTGCACGCCGGCTACTGGAACCGCCCCGAGCTCAACGCGCGCCGGATGCGGGACGGCTGGTGGCGCACCACCGACCTCGGCCGCCGCGAGGCCGACGGGACCATCGAGTTCGTGGGCACGGGCACCCGGATGCTCAAGTCGGCCGCGGAGAACATCTACCCCGCCGAGGTCGAGTTCTGCCTGACCCAGCACCCCGCGGTCCGGGAGGCCGCGCTGATCGGCGTGCCGGACGAGCAGTTCATGCAGTCGGTCAAGGCGGTCGTCGTGCTGGAGCCGGGCGCCACGGCGAGCGAGGACGACATCATCGCGCACTGCCGGGAGCGCATCGCCTCCTACAAGAAGCCGCGCACGGTCGAGTTCGTCGATGCGCTGCCGCGGGTCGGCGGCCCGGACGGGCCCACCGACTACGCCGCGCTCGACGAGCGCTTCGGCGGCGGCGGCTACCCCGGCGGAGTCAACGTCTGACCCGTCGCCCCCCGCCACCCCACCCCGGCCCCAACCTTCGGGCCGGGGTGGGCGGCCGGGGTCGCCGGTTCGCGCTATCCTAGTTAGGAAACGACCCACTTTCCTTTCGGAGTTTCCCCCGTGCCCGACAGCCGTCCCCCCGGCCGCCCGATGAGCGAGGAGCGCGAGCACGCGCTGCTCGACGCGGCACTGACCGTCCTCGGCCGCGTCGGCTACGACCGGCTCACCGTCGGCGCGGTCTGCGTGGAGGCCGGGGCCAGCACCAAGACCGCCTACCGACGATGGGCCGACAAGGACGAGCTGATGACCGCCGCGCTGCAGCGCGCGGTGCTGCGCGAGGTCGACGCCCGGACGCCCCCCCTGCTCACCGGGTCGCTGCGCACCGACCTGATCACCAACATCGGCCATCAGGCCCGCTCCTGGCGGGCCTCGCCGGAGCTGGTCATCGGGCTGGTCGTGGCCTCCCGGGTCGCGGGTGACCTCGGCGCCCTCGCGCGCGAGCTGATCCGGCGCTACGAGTCCGGGTACAGCGCCATGCTCGTCGACGCCGCGGCCGAGCGCGGCGAGATCGGTCCGGACGTCGACGCCGAACTCCTCGCGGACCTCGCCCGCTCCTTCTTCCTCCACGAGCTCCTGGTCCGGGGCGCCCCGCCGGACGACGACCGGATCGCGACCTTCGTCGAACGCGTCCTGCTGCCCTACTGCGGTCTGCCCGCCGACCGACAGACCCGATAGATCCGACAGACCCGACAGATTTGTCAGATCCGACGGTCCGCACCTCGCGGCCGTCCGAATCCCGACCGGGAAGGAACCCCGATGACCGACGACTACACCGCCAAGTACACGGCGATCCGCCATTCCGACGCCTCGGTGACCCTCGAGGACGAGGGCACCCACTTCGAGTCGCTGTCGGTCCCCTCCAGCGCGACCGACCTCTGGGAGGAGACCGCGCTCGGCGTCGTCGGCGAGGCCGGCGAGTACGACGTGCTGCTCTGGGCAGCGGGCTACGCGCTGTTCGGCAACGGCAAGGGCCTCTGGGGCCCGGGCGCCTCCGCCGAGCGGGAGGTCCAGCTCATCGTCGTCCCCCGCGCGCAGCGCGGGACCATGAGCGACAACGACTTCGTCCGTGTCGGCTGGACCCCCACCGAGCGACTGCGCGGTGACCGGTTCTCCGTGGAGACCGCCGCGGACTCGGTCACCTGGGACTTCGACGGACTTCGGTTCGTCTCCCAGCCGCCGCAGTGGAAGCTCGAGGGCAAGGCCGGGGACGCGCAGTTCGACCTGACCTACACCCAGAAGGGCACCCCGCTGTGGAACTGGGGTCCGTTCGACCAAGCACACGAGAGCGACCGGGCGGGGTACGACACGTTCGTCGGGGTCGACGGGACGATCCGGACCGGGGCGCACGACCTCCACCTGACCGACGGTTACGGGGTGCGCGAGCACATCATCACCGGGCAGTCGAACGACCCGATCAAGAACCTGCCCGCACCGAACTGGATGTGGTGGCTGTACACCATCTCCGGTGACGTGAAGGTCAACTTCTTCCAGCCCCGGGACGGGATGCAGCTCGGGTTCGTCAAGTTCGCTGACCAGCAGGTCACCATCGGCGGCGGGCGGGGGGCCACGTCCTTCGACGTCACCGAGAAGTGGGAGGACCCCCGCAACGGGCTGAACCTGCCGGTGAAGTGGCACCTGGCGATGGCCGACCAGGGCTGCTCGGTCGATGTCGACATCGCCGCGCACGGACGTGCCTACAGCTTCTGGCCGACCTCGACGGGGACGCGGCTGTACTGCTACCTGCTCTCCACGATGACGGGCACGGTCGCACTGCCGGACGGGCGCGAGGTCACCCTGGACAACCACCTAACGGTGAACTCGTTCTGCCGCACGATCATGACCGCCAACGAGACCAGCGTGGGTCCGGTCTTCGAGCAGCCCTGACCCGTCGGGGAGGAGTCGCCCGGAGGTCTCTCGGCCACCCTCCCGCCCCGGTCCGAGCCGTCCTCCCGTAACGTCGTCGTCCGCGAGGGCCTCCTCGCGGACGGTCGGTGTCGGGACGGGAGCGGGATGCGGATGGCGACCGTGCACCGGGCCGACCGACCCCAGGAGTCCGGCCCGCCGGACCGGGGCGCCGAACGCGACGTCATCGTGGAAGCGGCCTACCGATTGCTCACCGCCAGCGCCGGGGCATCGGTGCCCATCACCGCCGTCCTGGCGGAGGCCGGCATGTCCACCCGGGCCTTCTACCGGCACTTCGACTCCAAGGACGCGCTGTTGCTGGCGATGTTCCGCACCGACAGCGAACGCGTGCTGCGCGAGCTGCGCGCGGCGGCGGAGCGGGCGGTGACCGCCCATGAGGCGCTGCACGGCTGGATCCGGTCGATCCTGCACTTCGCCGCCGACCCGCGGCGGCGCAGCCGCGCGCTCGTGATCGCCTCCGACGAGGTGCGCCGCGCCAAGGGCTACCGCGCGGAGCAGGCCCGCTACGAGGCGGGACAGGACGCCGCGCTGGCCGAGATCCTCCGCCGCGGGCTGGGTGACGGGTCGCTGCCCCGGGCCCGGCCCGAGACCGACGCACCGCTGGTCCGGGCCGCCTTCACCGAGGGTTTCGGACTCGTCATGGCCAGGCCCGTGGGTGCCGACGTCGGTCCCGTCGCCGACGGCGTCCTCTCGTTCGTCGACCGGGCCCTCGGAGCCCACGGCATCTCCGGCTGATCGGCGGCCCCCTTCGTGTTGACATCACGGGCAGGCTCGGACCACACTGAAAAACAGTTTTTCAACTCGTCCGCCGCGTCGAGGCGGATCCCACCCGGACGAAGGGACCACCACCATGGACAAGATCTGGGCCAACTCCGGCGACTCGCACTTCCTGGAGCCCGCGACGCTGTGGCGGGACAACCTGCCCAAGCGGCTGGCCAATCTCACGCCGCATGCGGTCAAGGACCCGGACGGTGAATGGGAGACCGTGCACATCGACGGCATGGCCTTCCGCCGCAAGCTGCCGACCAGCGCCGCGAAGGCCTTCGAGGAGGCGACCCACCGCGCCCCCGGCGCGGGGAACGTCGAGCTGCGGATGAAGGATCTCGACGAGGAGGGCATCTGGGGTGAGGTGGTCTTCCCGTCCCTGGGCATGTGGAGCAGCTCCTTCCGCACACCCGAGGTCCTGCGCGAGTGCCTGAAGGTCAGCAACGACTGGGCCTACGAGACCCTGGAGAAGTACTCCCCGCGGCTGGTCACGACCGCCCAGGTCTCGACCCTCGACATCGGTGACGCGGTCACCGAGCTCGAGCGGTGTGCCGAGCTGGGCTACCGCGCGGTCTACATGCCCGTCCAGCCGCACCCGCTGCAGAAGGACTACAACCGGGACGACTGGGAGCCCTTCTGGGCAGCCGCCGAGGCCGCGAACATGGTCATCGCCTTCCACATCGGCACCGACCCGGTCGACCTGTCCAAGGGCGACAACGGCCAGGTCAAGTTCCGCGGCCCGGGCGGCGCGGTGCTGAACTACACCGAGACCACCTTCGGCGGCCAGCGCGCGGTGATGAAGCTCGTCGCCTCCGGTGCGCTGGACCGGCACCCGAACCTCAAGGTCCTGGTCTCCGAGGGCGGCGCGACGTGGGTCCCGTTCATCGCCGACCGCATGATCGAGGGCTACCGCCAGCACCACATGGCCGTGCGCCCGAAGCTCACCCGCGACATCAAGGAGACCATCTACTCGCAGGTGTACGCCTCCTTCCAGCACGACGAGTCGGCCGTGGCCGTGGCGCAGTACATGGGCTACAACAACGTCATGTGGGGCAGCGACTACCCCCACATGGAGGGCACCTACGGGCACACCCAGAAGACCCTCCACGAGCTCTTCGACGGGGTCGACCCGAAGGTCAAGGAGCGGGTCACGGTCGGGGCGTTCCAGGAGCTCTTCCCCACGGTGCCCGCCCTGCCCGTCGCCGCCTGACGACATGCCCGGAGGACGGAGCACGCGATGAGTGACGACAACGTCATGTACGACACTCCGCTGGAGTTCGTCAACGAGGCGGTGGCGAGCAACGGTGAGTGCGTGGCCCAGTCGGTGATTCCCCTCGACGACGGCACCTACCGGTGCGCCTGCACGTGCGAGCAGTGGGAGATCCTCGCCGACACCAAGGAGGAGGGCCTCACCGAGGCCCGCCGCCACACCGGCTGGGTCACACCGGCCTGACCGGACCGCACCACCCGCGAGCGAGGCCCCCGGGCGCGTCCCGGGGGCCTCGACCGCGCTGCGACGCACGCAGGCACCACGAACCACTGGAGGATGACCGCAATGAGTAGGCGCGGAACCGGTGGGAGGCTCGGCCGCGAGTGCGCGAGCCTGCTGCTGCGGGGCGTGGTCGGCGGCACGATGATCGCCCACGGCGTCAAGCACGGCCGCTCGCTGAAGGGCACCGCGGGCTGGTTCGGGTTCATCGGATTCCGACAGCCCGAGCTGCAGGCGAAGGCCAGCGCGGTCGTCGAGGTGGGCGCCGGGACGCTGCTGCTCGCCGGCGCGGCCACCCCGGCCGCGGCGGGCGCCGTCGTGGGGACGATGGGCGTGGCCGCCCGTTCGGTCCATGCGCCCAACGGCTTCTTCATCACCGCCGAGGGCTGGGAGTACGTGGCCAACCTGGCCGGCGCCGCCGTCGCGCTGGCCGGGATCGGCCCCGGCCGGTTCAGCGTCGACCACGCCCTCGGGCTCGACCGCAGGATCTCCGGCGGCCGGGCCGCCGCGGCCGCCGCGGTCCTGGGCCTGGTCGGCGCGACCGCCCAGCTCGCCGTCTTCTGGCGCCGCCCGACGCCGGAGCCCGCACCCGCCGAGCCCGCACCTGTGGCCGTCGGGGACCTTCCGGGCGAGCCGGTCGCCGGATGACGCGCCGACTGTGCCCGCCGGAGTCCGGCAGGCACCGTCGGTCCGCCGGTCAGGACTGGTGCAGGGCGATCCGGGTCCCCGGGAGCCCGCAGGCGCACGGCTCGTCGACGAGCTCGCCCGGCAACCCGGTGTCGAAACCGTCGAAGGTGTGTGCCCGGGTGCCCCGCGAGGACAGCCGAACCGTCCCGCCCTCGACCGCGAGGTCCCACTCGGCGGGATCGAGGTGAACACCCGTGCGCTCGGGGCACTCGATGCCGAGCGCGGGGCCCACCCCGAGGACCGCCGCCGCGGTGACGCCCTCCGCGCGCAGCGGCTCGACGGCGTCCGCCCGGACGATCAGCCGTGGCACCGCGGCCAGCCGTTCGACGGTCTCGGAACCGGCGACGGCCTCGACGGTCTCCCTCGGCAGACCGATGACCGCGCGGATGTCGTGGCTGCGCAGGAAGGTGCTGAGTCTGCGTACGTCCCACCCGTACGGCTCGACGGGGGAATACACGGCCCGTCGAGCCCGAATCGCGGCGATCAGCGAGCCGGCCCACGCGTACTCGTGGTTGGCGAGGACCAGCAGGATCCGGTCTCCCGCGGAGATCCCCCACCGCTCCAGGACCCGGTCCGCCCAGGCCTGGTCGCGCTCGAACTCCGGCCAGCCGATCTCGTAGTCGACCGGCCCGTCGGGACCGGGGAGCACCCCGATGCCCATGATCGGGGCCCGCGGTCCGGCCGCGGCCAGCATCGTC
Source organism: Pseudonocardia sp. NPDC049154 (assembly GCF_040648315.1). Taxonomy (NCBI): domain Bacteria; kingdom Bacillati; phylum Actinomycetota; class Actinomycetes; order Pseudonocardiales; family Pseudonocardiaceae; genus Pseudonocardia; species Pseudonocardia sp. NPDC049154. The sequence goes on along the minus strand of NZ_JBEZDN010000005.1, from coordinate 77,711 downwards.
GCCCTGCTCATGCCTTCACCACCCTCGGGAACTTCGCCACGCTCGAGCTGCTCTCGAGCAGCTTCTCGTTCGTCACCAACTCGATCTCCGGCTCGACCCCGACCCGCTCCGCCACCGAGGCGCGCAGCCGGGCCGCCACGTCCTCCAGGTCCCCGGTCCGGTCCGGCGCGTACCCGACGCGAACCCGCAGCGTCGACATCGGGTCCGGCGAGCGCACGATCTGGAACAGCCCGTCGGCGCTCTCCGGGACGGCCTCGACCGCCGCCCAGACGTCGCTGAGCACGACCGTGCGGCCGCCGACCGTCAGCTCGTCGCCCTTGCGGCCCTTGACCCACTGGCGGGCGTGGGTGCGCCCGCACCCACAGGTCTCGGTCGACAGACGCACGAGGTCACCGCTGCGGTAGCGGATCAGCGGAGCCGCGTCGTTGTCCAGGTCGGTCGCCACCAGCTCGCCCACCAGACCGTCGGCGACGGCCTGGTCGGAGTCCGGTGCGAGCACCTCGGGCAGGACGGTGTCCTCCCAGAGGTGGTAGCCGTCGTGCTCGCCGCACTCCCACGCCGTCCCGGTGTCCGCGGCGCTGGAGTAGGTGAACAGCTGCACCCCCCACTCGTCGCGGACCTTCGCCGTCAGCACCGCACCGAGCGGCTGCCCCGCGAAGGACGCGCCCTTCAGCGACGACAGGGCCCCCTTGACGTCGTGCGTGGCCTCGAGCTTCTCCAGCTCCAGGACCGTCGGCAGGAGCAGCTGCAGGTAGGCCGGCCGCAGCGCCTGCACGGCGCGCAGCAGCTCGGCACCCTTGCCGATCCAGCTGTCGACGAACACCGGCACCAGCCCCAGCGCCTGGTACGCCACCGGGTAGTGGCCGCGCATGATCCCGGCGGGGACGATCACTCGGTCCCCCGGCCGCAGGCCGAGCTCCCACAGGTCGCGGGCCGAGATCGCGGGCAACGGCGGTGCGGTGTCCCAGATCTCCGGGATCGGCTCCGGGTCCGATGTCGTGCCCGAGGTCGAGGTGACCGTGGTCAGTTCGTCGGGCGAGGCGATCAACAGACCGCCGTACAGGTCCCCGGTCCGGGCCCGGTAGGCCTGTACGTCGGCCTTCTCGAAGGTCGGCACGAGCCGCTGGAAGTCCGCCAGCGAGCGGATGGCGGACGGCACGACGCCCGCCGCGGACCACAGCTCGCGGTAGAAGGGCGCGTTCTCCCAGGCCTGCGGGATCAGCTCGAGGACCCGCCGTTCCTGCAGCGCGCGCAGTTCCGCGCGCGGGAGCGTCTCCAACTCGGGTTCGAGATAGCGACGTTCACGGGGATCATCGGTCACGGCACGCTCCAGTGCGTAGGCGGCGGTTCCCCGACCGCGGTGCGATCGAGGCTCGGCACGAGGCCCTACGGGACCGGTGCATGAGCCAAGAAAGAAAGTAATGATCCACCTGTATGGTCACAAGAGAACCGGGATCTCTTGGCCTGCGGCCCGACCAGCCCGATACTGGCGGCAGAACCGTGCGCCGAGACCGGCGACCGTCACGGCCCCGCCGCGGCGATGACGCCCCTCAGCTCGAGGATCCGGGTCGGGGGCAGATACTGCTCCCGGACCCGGACCCCGTGCCCGGACGGGACGTCCTCGATGGCGCTGGAGATCGCGGACGGCGAGCAGATCATGCCGCCCTCCCCCACCCCGCGGATGTCGGCGGTCAGGGTGGAGGGCGTCTCGACGTGGTGCACCTCGATGTCCGGGGTCTCCGTCGCCGTGGGGATCAGGAAGTCCATGAACGTCCCGGCCTGGAACTGTCCGTCTTCGCCGTAGCGAGCGTGCTCGTACAACGGCGCCGACGCCCAGGGCGACCCGCCGCGGGTCTGGCCGTCCACCACCGCCGGATTGATGATCTCGCCGCAGTCCTCGGCGACGTAGCGCGGGATGCGCCCAGCCTGGTCATCGGGTCGATCTCGACCATGCAGACGTGCGTGGCCTGCGCCCACCCGCCCGCCCCGACAGTCCCACCGCTCCTCGATCCGGAGGGTCTCCCCGACGCCGGCGGCGCAGGCGTATGCGGCCACCGCGGCGAGGTCGACGCCCGCGGGGCCCTGACCCAGGTCGCCCCGGACGCCCTCGGCACCATGTTGCGCAGGCGGATCTCCTCCGGGGAGAGCCCGAGCTCGCGGGCCACGATGTCGAGCATCCGCTAGCGCACCCAGGTCTCGGCCGCGTCGGTGGCGGCGACCTGAATCTCGGCGGTCTCCTCGCGCGCCTGGCCGCCGACGAGCAGGTGCTCGCTGCGGTCATTGGGCCACTTCATCGAGCGACCGGTGATCCGGGCGCGGCGTACAGCGCGACCTCCTCCCGGGAGACGAGCGCCTTCGCGCCTTAGGTCCCGCCGATGTCGCCGGTGACGACCTCACGACGCGACCCGGGGTCCGGGCCCAGCGCGTTGGCGAGCGAGCCGAGCAGGGCGGGGAGCGGGGATCGCTGCGGACCTGACGGAGGAACAGCGGTGTGGGCCGCCCTCGCCGCGTCCCGCAGCGCGGGCGCGTCGGCCAGCACCGCGCGGGCGCCGCGGGCGACCGCAGCCAGCTGCCGCGGGTTGCGGACGAGCCTGCGCAGCCGCGCTCCCGCCGGACGGCACTCACCGAGCAGGGCCAGCACCCCTTCAGCATGTGGGCGGCCTGCGTCGTCGACCGGTAGACCGGCGGCGTCCTCGGCGACCCGCGCGAGTCGCCAGCACGATCGCCACCGGGTCGCCGACCAGGCGGACAACGTCGGTCGCCATGCACGGGTAGTGCGGCTCGCGGAGCCCGTCGAGCGCCGCGGCAGCCCCGGGACCGGAGCGAGCCCGCTGGGGAGCAGCGTCTCCGCGTGTGCGACGACGCCGAGCCCGGCCAGCGCCGACGAAGGGGGTGGTCCGTGCCACGACCTGGGCGCCGGTCAGCACCGCGTGCACCCCCGGCAGCGCCTCTGCCGCCGCGGTGTCGATGCCGACGATCCAGGCGTGCGGGACCACGCTACGGACGAACACCGCGTGCAGCATGTCTGGGACCACGACGTCGTCGACGTAGATCCCGCGGCCGGTGGGCAGCCGGTCGTCCTCCACCCGCTGCAAGGGCGCGCCGATGAGCCCCGTCCGCGAGCTACTCGTCCCCGCCCCCGGCGGCGATCTCCGCCGCGGCGAGCACGCCTTCGACGAGGGACTGGTAGCCCGTGCGCCGGCATAGGTTCCCGGACAGCTCCTCCCGCACCTGCTCGCGGGTCGGGCGCGGACTGCGCTCGAGCAGGCACTTGGCGGTCATCAGGACACCCGGGCGCAGAACGCGCACTGGAAACCGTGCCGCTCCCTCATCCCACGCTGCACCCGGGTTCAGGACGCCGTCCTGCGCGAGGGACTCAACCGTCTCGACCCGGCTCCCGTCCAGCGCGACGGCGAGCACCAGGCAGGACCGGCGGGCTCGCCGTCGACGACCACGGTGCAGGAGCCGCACACCCCGTGCTCGCACCCGAGGTGCGCCCCGGTCAGCCGCAGCCGTTCCCGCAGCACGTCCGCCAGGGTGTGCCGCGCCTCCAGGCTCAGCTCGTGGCGGACGCCGTTGACCGTCAGGACGACCTCCCGCTTCCCGCTCACCGGGACGCCGCCACCGGGGCGGCGGCGCGGGCCTCGGCGAGCGCGGCCGCCAGCGTCCGCCGGGTGAGCTCCTGGGCGACGTGGTGGCGGTAGGCGGCGCCCGCGTGGTTGTCCGCGGGCGGCTGGAGGGTGTCGGCGACCAGGGTGCCCCTCTCCTCGCTCACCCGGGCGGGATCGTCGGACGCCGAGGACGGGACGAGCTCGCCGAGCCCGTCGGGGCGCCAGGGCGTGCCCGCGACCCCGAACAGTGCCCCACCGAGCCGAGCTCGCCGTCCTCGGTCAGGGCAAGCTCGGCCACCACCCCGACCATGGCGAAGTCCCCGTGCCGCCGGGCCACCTCGCCGACCGCGGCGCCCGAGCGCGGCGGCGCCGGGAGCCGCATCCCGACCAGCAGCTCGTCGTCGTCGAGGACGGTCTGCAGGTACCCCGTGGCGAAGGCCGCGGCGGGCACGACGCGCCCGCCCGCAGGGCCCTCGACGACCAGCTCGGCACCCAGGGCGACGGCCAGTGCGGGCCACTCGGCCGGGGGGTCGGCGTGGGCGAGGCTGCCGCAGACCGTGCCCCGGCTGCGGATCGCCAGGTGGCCGACGTGGCGCATCGCCCGGGCGAGGACCGGGCGGTACCGCGCGAGCGCGGCGGAGCGCTCGACCTGCAGGTGGGTGGCGCGGGCACCGATCTCGGCGGCGCCGTCCCGGGCTCAGTCCGTGCGCAGGACGAGGCCCTGCGCGTTGAAGAACAGCCCGCCCGGGGTCAGCAGCGCCGAGCGGGCGTCGTCGACCTGGCGGCCGGTCGCCGTCCCGCGCAGCTGCAGCACCGCCTCGTGGACGTGACCGGCCCCCTGGGTGCCGCCCTCCGACAGGCTGCCCCCGTGGGGGTTGATCGGCACCCTGCCCTTGATCAGCACCCGGCCCTGCTCGGCGTCCCAGTGGTCGGCGAGGAAGTCCCCCGCCTCCCCGTCGTCGCACAACCCCAGGGTCTCCAGCCAGCGCAGCGTGATGATGGAGAAGCCGTCGTAGGGGAAGAGCACGTCGGCCTCGTCCACCCACAGGTCGCTGCGAGCACGCAGCGCCGCGGCCGCCACGGCCTGGCCCGTGTCGTCGAACCCGGCGGTCAGGTGCTCCTCGGGGTGCCTGGCCATGCCCATGGACAGGGCGTGCACCAGCACCGGTCGGCCGGGTAGATCACGCGCCCGGGCGACGGTGGTCAGCACGAACGCGTCCGCCCCGTCGACCGGAACGTCCATGTCGAACAGGCACAGCGGCTCGCGGACCATCCGGCCGTCGAGGTACTGCTCCATCGTCAGCGGGTCCCGCATCACCGCATCGGGGTTCCGGCCTGCGTTGGCCCGCTGGTTGAGCGCCACCCGCCCGAGATCCTCCCGGGTGCGGCCGAAGGCGTCCAGGTAGCGCATCGCCCATGCGGCGTAGCCCGTCGGGCCGAACATGCCCCAGGGCTCGGTCTCGGTGTGTCCCTCGCCGAGGGTGGCGCGCCCGTCCCCCACGCCGAATGCGGCGCGTTCGCGGAACGGCCCCCGCCCCAACCGGTACGCCGAGTGGTAGACCAGCACGGTCGTCGCCGCCCCATTGAGCAGCGCGCCGACCGCGGCGTGCAGGTGGTTCATGATCGGCGGGCGCGCGGTGGTCCAGAAGGTGGTCCCGCTCAGGCCGAGGGCGGAGACCACCACCGACGGGTCGATGCCACCGGTGTGCAGGCCGCCCGCCACCACGCCGTCGATGTCGGCGGCGGTCAGCCCGGCGTCGCGGATTGCGGCCGTGGCCGCCTCGAGCACCAGCGCCGTCTCGCTCGTCCCCCGGTCGCGCGCGTAGGGCGACCGGCCCACGCCGACGATCGCCGTCCGGTCCTTCGCCGCGCTCATCGGGCACTCCTGGTGGGCAGGGCGCGAAACGCCGGCCACGGCGCTCCGTCGCGTTCGGTCCAGGCCAGCTCCACCGGGACGCCGATCCGCTGCCGCTCGGGCGGGGTGTCCACCAGGGTCGCGGTGATCCGCAGCCCCGGCTGCTCGGCCAGCTCGACGGCGGCGAGCGGCCACGGCGGCGAGTACGGCACCCCGGGCGGCCCCTGGTGGAGCAGGGTCAGCAGGTGGATGATCCCCCGGCCGGAGACCGCGGTCGGCGAGACCGCGGTGGACCAGCACGAGGGGCAGAGCGGACGCAGCGGGGTGTGGTGGGTGCCGCAGTCCGCGCACCGCGCGACCAGCAGGCGCCCCTCCAGCAGGCCCCGGTAGAACTCGACGGAGAACTGGTCGAGACGGGCGCGGGGATAGCGCTCCAGGACCTCGACGTCGGAGACGGACAACGGAAACCCCTTCGATTCCTGCGGTGTCCGACCACTATCGCCGCGCCGATGACACCGGGCCAGGTCCTCCCGCGCGAACCGGGTTCTCCGTCCTCATCCGTCACCCGGCGCGGTGGGCCGGCGCGGAAGTAGCAGGGCCGTCAGCGTCCGCGCGACGTCGGCCCGGGCCCAGTCGTGGGTCCCGCTGAGCCGGTCGCCGAGGAAGCCCCGGACGGCGTGGTACGTCGCACGGGCCCGCAGCCCCGCCGCCTGCGGCGACATCCCGGCCGCGACCAGCAGGTCCCGGCCGGGGTCGATGGTGACCGCCACCAGCCGTTCGAACTCGCGGGGGTGCTCGGCGGCCAGCACCGGGTCGAGGAACAGCCGGCTGCGCCGGGCGAGCCGGTCGTCGTAGACGATCTGCAACCCGCCCTCGACCCAGGCGCGCAGCCGACCGGTCACGTCCCGCTCGGGACGCAGCCGGGCCTGCATGTGGGCGGCGGCGCGGCGGTTCTCGTCGTCGATCATCGCCACCAGCAGCGCGCCCTTGCTCGGGTACCTGCGGTAGAAGAGGCTGGCCGACACCTCGGACGCCGCCAGCACCTGCCGCACCTTGAGCGTCCGGAAGTGCGAGCGCTCCAGCACGCGCCAGGCGGCCGCCACGATGCGCTCCGTCTCCGGGTCGGGCGCGGTGGTCCCCGCGGCCCGGTCCGCCGCGAGCGCCGCGGTGTCGTCGGACAGGGTGGGCAGGGCGCCGGCCGGGGCGACGGGCCGAGCCGCACCGCCGGTCCGGGTCGGCCCGAGCGGCGGCTCGACGCCGAGGGCGTCGGACAGCATGGCCAGCACGGTCTCGACCGTGTCGTCCCGGCTCGCCGCCAGGGTGCCTGCGAGGCGCTCGAAGGTGAACCCCCGCAGCAGCAGGTGGACCGCCCGGGCCGTCAGCACCTCGTCGACGGCGCCGAAGTGGCCCGACGCCCGCCCCCTCCGGAGCACGTCCGCCAGTGCGACCGTCGTCGCGCCGCCGAGCCGGTCGGTCGCCACCGGCTGCTCCTCGGCGAGCACGGGGTCCAGGAAGATGCGCGCCCGCTGCAGCCGGACCGGGTGGAAGGCCACGTCCACCAGCTCGTCGACCCAGGCGTACAGCTGCCGGGGCGGCTCGGCCTCCTGTCTCAGGCGCGCCGTCAGGCGCCCGGACACCGCCGCGGCCTCGTCCTCCATCAGGGCGATCATCAGGTGGGACCGGCTCGGGAACCGCCGGTAGAACCCGTTGGCCGACACCCCGGCGGGCGCGAGGACCTGGCGCACCTTCAGCGACCGGAAACCCGAGCGTTCGAGGACGGACCAGGCGGCAGCCACGATCGCCCTCGTCTCCGAGCCCGCGTCAGCCGCCACGACAGCTCATTATGCCGTCCGACGGCGCCCTCCCCCGTCGCCGCGCCCCCGATCGTGCGAGACTCTCTCATGCAGACGCCGACTCTCCGACGCTGCCGAGGGAAGGACTGGGATGGAGCACCTCAGCGCCACGCAGAACCCGATGCCGAACTGGTGGCACCCCCGCGACACGCCGACGCCGCCCGAGGGCTACGCCCAGATGGTCGACGACATGCGCGATCTGCAGGACACGCTCGCTGCGGCCGTACCGGACGCCGCCGTCGTCGCCGAGGCCTCCGCGCTCCTGCGCCGGGCGACCGCGGTGCTGGCGCCCACGGTCCGGGACGAGTGGCACCGGATCAGCGGCTTCGTCGAGGACCTGCCCGGGCGGGGCTCCGCCCTGCTCCCGGTGGTGCACGACCCGCGGATCGAGGGCGACGTCCTGCGCGGGCGGGTCCGGTTCGGCCGGTACCACCTCGGCGGGAACGGCGCCGCCCACGGCGGCACCATCCCCCTGATGTTCGACGACGTCCTCGGCCGCTTCGCGAACAACGGCGGGCGCCCCGTGGCCCGGACCGCCTACCTGCACGTCGACTTCCGCCACATCACCCCGATCGAGCGCGACCTCGACCTCGAGGTGCGCTTCGTCCGTGAGGAGGGCCGCAAGCGTTGGCTCACCGGGGTCATCCGGGACGGCGAGACCGTCTGCGCCGAGGCCGAGGGGCTCTTCGTCCAGCTCAACCCCGGACAGTCCTGACCTCCCCGCCTCCGAGCGGTCCGGCTCTAAAAACATTCTGTTGTTTCTAGAGTCGGGCGTTGCTAGCGTCGTGCCACCACCACGCAAAGGGGCAGGGATGGAACGCACAGCTCGCGGACGGTACGAGACCAACCTGGACGACCCGGAGTCCACCACGATGGAGGACGGGACCCGGTTCGCCGGCTTCTTCCTCGGTGACGGTGACAGCGATCCGGCCGTGTTCCCGATGGAGGTCGGACCGGACTACCGATTCCCGGTGCACTACCACCGCACCCACTACATGTCGCTGATCCTGCGGGGATCGCTGCGCGTGGGGAAGCGCTGGTACGAGCCCGGTGACATCCGGTTGCAGGAGAAGGGCTCGGTGTACGGGCCCGAGGAGGCCGGTCCCGAGGGCTGCTACATGCTCAACATCTTCGCCGACCGCCGCGGGTTCACCCCGCAGCTGCTCGGCGAGGAGCCCACCGAGCCCGCGCCGGTCGAGCCGCACGTGCTGCTCAGCAAGGTGTGGAACGCCCTCGCGGAGTCGGCCGACCCGGCCGAAGCGGAGCCCACGCCGCAGCCCGCCGGATGAGCGCGGGGACCGCGGTCGAGCCCGCCGTCGCCCGGGAGGCCGTCGAGCGGCACCGGGCGCTGTTCAACGCCGCCGACCGGGCCGGGTGGCTCGCCAACTTCGTCGAGGAGCCGTTCCTCGAGGAGCCGGTGGGGTCGCCCGTCCGGCACGGTCGGGAGCACTTCGGCGCCGTGCTCGACGCCCTCGCCGCCCACGGCGTCCGCGCCACGATCGAGCCGCCGGAGGTGCTGGTCGTCAACGGTGCGGAGGCGGCGGCGCACCTGCGGGTGTGCTCCGTCGCGGGCGGCGTGGAGTCGTGGACCTCGGTGGTCGAGATCTTCACGGTCGCGCCCGACGGACGGGTTGCGGGGATCCGCGCGTTCGTCGAGCCCGAGGCGCTGGCGGCGATCGCGTGAGCGCGCCCGTCGAGCGGGACCGGGTGCTCGCGGCACTCGCCGACCCCCGTCGACGGGCCATCCACGAGTTCGCGGTCGGTGCCCGGCGGGCCGTGACCAGGGACGAGGTCGCGGCGGCGGTGGGCCTGGCCCGCCCCACCGCGGCCTTCCACCTCGACCAGCTCGTCGAGGCCGGACTGTTGGAGACGTCGTTCGCCCGGCCCCCCGGCCGCTCCGGACCGGGAGCCGGGCGACCGGCGAAGCACTACGCCGTGGTCGAGACCGAGCTGGACCTGAGCCTGCCGCCGCGTGACTACGCCCGGTTGGCCGGGATCCTCGTCGAGGCCGCGGGCGACCCCGACGACGACAACCTGCTCGACCAGGCCTCGAACGTCGCGTACGCGCGGGGCAAGCGGGACGCAGCACAGCTGCCCGCCCAGCACGCCGACGTTCGACAGACCGAGCCGGAGCAGGCCGACCTGCTCGACCTGCTCGGCCGCCTCGGCTACGTCGGCCACCGGACCCCCGCGGACCGCATCGAGCTGCGCAACTGCCCGTTCCGCTCCCTCGCCGACCGCAGCCCCGAGGTCGTCTGCGTGGTGAACGAACGCTACCTCGCAGGACTGGTCGCCGGGCTGGGCCTGCACGACCGCTACCGCGTGGTGGGCGACGGCGTCTCCCCCGACTGCTGCGTCACGCTCACCCCCCGTTCGACGGGCTCCTGACGTCTCCTCTGTCGTGCGGCCGAGGAAGGTCGCCCACGCCGCCGACCCGGGAGACGCTCAGCGCCGCTGTCCCGAGGCCACCGGACCAGCACGCGACGGACGGCGTCAGGCGGTCCGTCGGCGCGGAGAGCCGGCACCGGGAACGGTCAGCGGATGAAGCTGCCCGCCTGGGCGTGAGTCACGATGCGCCCCGCCTCGCCGAGCTCGGACAGGGCCTTGCGGACCGCGGCCCGGCCGACGCCGAAGCGTTCAGCCAGGTCGCGCTCCGCGGGCAGCCTGTCCCCGGCGCGTCCGCGCTCGACGAGGGCCTCGATCGACCGTGCGAGCGAGGTCCGGGCGTCGATCATGCCGCTACGCGCTCGAACAGGGCCGCGAGACCCTGACCACCGCCGATGCACATGGTCTCGACGCCGTAGCGGGCGTCGCGGCGAACCATCTCCCGGGTGAGCGTGGCGAGGATCCGGCCGCCGGTCGCGCCGACCGGGTGGCCGAGCGAGATCCCGGACCCGTTGACGTTGAACCGGTCGAAGTCGGACGGGGTGAAGCCCCACTCCCGGGTGCAGGCCAGGACCTGCGCGGCGAAGGCCTCGTTCAGCTCGATCAGGTCGACGTCGGAGAGCGCCACCTCGGCCTGGTCCAGCGCCTTGGCCACGGCCGGGACCGGGCCGATGCCCATGGTCCTGGGCGGCACCCCACCGACCGCCCAGGAGACGACCCGTACCAGCGGACGCAGCCCGTACTCGGCGGCCTTCTCCGGGCTGGTGACGATGCAGATCGAGGCGCCGTCGTTCTGGCCGGACGCGTTGCCCGCGGTGACCGTGGCCTCCGCGTCCTGCTTGCCCATGATCGGGCGCAGGGTCGCGAGCTTCTCCATCGAGGAGTCCGGGCGGATGTGCTCGTCCGCCGTGACGACGGTGTCGCCCTTGCGGCCCTTGATCGTCACCGGGACGATCTCCTCGGCGAAGCGGCCCTCGGCCTGCGCCGCCGCCGCCCGCAGGTGCGAGCGGACCGAGAACTCGTCCTGCTCCTCGCGCGGGATCGAGTACTCCCTGCGCAGGTTCTCGGCGGTCTCGATCATCCCGCCGGGCACCGGGAAGTTGTCCCCGCCCGCGGTGACCCGGCCCCGGGCCAGCGAGTCGTGCAGCAGCACGCCGGGACCGGCCTTGGCACCCCACCGCATCGCCGTGGAGTAGAAGGGCGCGTTGGACATCGACTCCGCGCCGCCCGCGAGGACGACGTCCGAGGCGCCGCTCTGGACCTGCATGGCGGCGTTCAGCACGGCCTGCAGGCCGGAGCCGCAGCGCCGGTCGATCTGGTAGCCGCCGACGGTGATCGGCAGGCCCGCGTCGAGCGCCGCGACCCGGCCCAGCGCCGGGGCGTCCATCGACGGGTAGCAGTTGCCGAGCAGCACGTCGTCCACCGACTCCGGCGGCAGGCCGGTGCGCTCGAGGAGCGCCTTGATCACGGTGGCGGCCAGGGTCTTGACCGGCACGTCCCGCAGCGAGCCGCCGAACCCGCCCACCGGGGTCCGGATCGGCTCGCAGATGACCGCATCACGCATGGTCATGCTCCGGTCACGCCTTCGGCCCGCCCGCCACGTAGAGGATCTGCCCCGACACGAAGCCGGAGCGCTCGTCCACGAAGAACGACACCGCGTTCGCGATGTCCTCGACCTCACCGGCCCGCGCGACGGGGATGGCCTTGGCGCGGGCGGCCTTGTAGTCCTCCCACGGCTCGCCGAGCCGCTCGGCCGTCGCCCTGGTCATGTCCGAGGCGATGAACCCGGGCGCGATGCAGTTGGCGGTGACGCCGAACTTACCCAGTTCGATGGCCAGGGTCTTCGTGAAGCCCTGCAGGCCCGCCTTCGCCGTCGCGTAGTTGAGCTGGCCCCGGTTGCCCAGCGCCGAGGTCGACGACAGCGTGACGACCCGGCCCCACTTCGCCGCGACCATGTGCGACTGCACGGCGCGGGTCATCAGGAACGAGCCGCGCAGGTGGACCGCCATGACCGCGTCCCAGTCCGCCTCGCTCATCTTGAACAGCAGGTTGTCGCGCGTGATCCCGGCGTTGTTGACCAGGACCGTGGGCGCGCCCAGCTCCGCCGCCACCCGGTCCACGGCCGCCGTGACCGCCGCGGGGTCCGCCACGTCCGCGCCGACGGCGAGTGCGGTGCCGCCCGCCTCGACGATCGCGTCGACGGTGGGCTTCGCCGCGCCCTCCTCGAGGTCCAGCACGGCGACCTTCAGCCCGTCCTGCGCGAGACGCAGGGCGGTGCCCGCCCCGATCCCGCGCGCGGCGCCCGTCACGATCGCGACCCTCTCGGGAGTCGTCACCGACATCTCCTCCTCTGTGCGACCGACATCGCAGATAGCGAACAATAATATAGATGATAGATAGGCCCGTGTCAGCCCGCAGTGACCTCGCGCTCGGCGCGCAGGAGCTTCCGGCGCACCTTCCCTGCCTCGTTGCGCAGCGGCCCGTCGACGATCTCGACCGCGCGCGGCACCTTCTCCCGGTCCAGCCGCTCCCCCGCCCACCCCAGCAGCTCCGCGGGCGTGACGGCCGGGTCGGCGAGCTCGACGACGGCGTGGACCCGTTGGCCCAGGTCCGGGTCGCTCAGCCCGAACGCCACGGAGGTGCGGACGCCGGGGTGCCCGTCGAGCACGCCCTCGACCTCGGCAGGGAACACGTTCGCCCCGCCGGTGATGATCATGTCGTCGACCCGGTCGAGCACATAGAGGTACCCCCCGGCGTCGAGCCTGCCGAGGTCGCCGCTGGCGTCCCAGCCGTCGTCCCGCCACCGGGAGGGAGCGCCCAGGTAGCGGTAGGTCGACGCGCCGGACGTGCGCCGGGCCAGGATCTCCCCCACCTCGCCGACGGGCACGTCCGCCCCGTCCGGACCCACGATCCGGAACTCCGAGTCCCCCAGCGGCCTGCCGACCGACCCCGGGTGGGCCAGCCACTCGTCGCCCCGGATCGTCGCGACGCCGAGGGCCTCACTGCCGCCGTAGACCTCCAGCAGCCGCTCGGGCCCGATCCAGGCGATCCACTCGCGCTTGAGCCACTCGGGGCAGCGTGCACCGACATGCAGCACCTCCACCAGCGACGACAGGTCCGCGGCGGCCCGCGTCTCGGCGGGCAGCTGCAGGATCCGCCGCAGCATGGTCGGTACGAACGCGGCGAACGTGACCCGGTGCCGGGCGATCTCCTCCAGCACGCGGGCGGGGTCGAAGCGCGGCAGCACCACGAGCCGCTGACCGGTGAGCATCCCGCGGGTGGCGTAGGTGAAGGACGCGGCGTGGAACATCGGGCCGGCGACGAGCTGCGTGCCGCCCGCCGGGATGTAGACCGACGGCGGGCCCGTCGGGTCGATCGTGGCCGGCGTGGTCGACAGCACGACCTTCGGCGTGCCGGTGCTGCCGCCGGACAGCACCGCCTTCCAGCACCCGGCGGCCTTCGGCGGCAACGGCTCCGCGGACCGGCCCGCGGAGAGCGCCGCCAGGTCGCCGCCCACGGTGGGCGTGCCGGGATGGTCCTGTGGTTCGGCGCCCACCACGAGCCGGGGCTGCGCGACGGCGACCACGTCCGACCGCTCGGGCACGGGCATCCGCACCGAGACCGGGGTGGGGACCGCACCGACCTTCCAGGCGGCGGCGCTCGCCACCAACAGGTCCACCCCGTTGGGCAGCACCAGCATCATCAGGTCGTCCTGGCGCACGCCCTGCTCGGCGTAGACGCGGGCGAGCCGGTTCGCGGCCCGGTCCAGCTCGGCGCGGGTCAGGGTGCGCTCGTCGTCGGACACGGCCACGGCGTCCGGCTGCTGCTCCGCCAGCCAGGTCAGCGCCTGGCCCATGGGCAGCACGCCCGGCCCCCTCACCGCTGCCCCAGGAACGCGCGGGCGCGCTCGGAGCTCGGCGCGTCGAGGAACGCTGCCGGGGTGTTCTCCTCGACCACCACCCCGTCGGCCATGAACACGACCCGGTCGGCCACCTCGCGGGCGAACTGCATCTCGTGCGTCACCACCATCATCGTCATCCCGTCGGCGGCGAGCTCGCGCATCACCGCCAGCACCTCCCCCACCAGCTCCGGGTCCAGCGCCGAGGTCGGCTCGTCGAACAGCATCAGCCGCGGCCCGGTCATCAGCGCCCGCGCGATCGCCACCCGCTGCTGCTGCCCGCCGCTGAGCATGCTCGGGTAGCTGTCCCCACGGTCGCCCAGCCCGACGCGCTCGAGCAGCTGCCGGGCCCGGTCCGGATCGGCCCTCCCCGCCAGCCGCGGCGCCAGCATCAGGTTGTCCCACACCGTCAGGTGGCCGAAGAGGTTGAAGCTCTGGAAGACCATCCCGATGCCCCGGCGCTGCGCCTGCAGCCGCTTCGCGGGCAGCGGGTGCAGCCGGCCGCCTGCCGCGCGGAAGCCCATCAGGTCGCCGTCGACGAGCACGTGCCCGCTGTCCGGCAGCTCCAGGGCGTTCACGCAGCGCAGCAGGGTGCTCTTCCCCGAGCCCGACGGGCCGAGCAGGCAGACGACCTCGCCCTCGGCGACGTCGAGGTCGACGCCGCGGAGGACCTGGTTGTCCCCGAAGGACTTCACGATGCTGCGGAGCTCCACGCGGCTCATCGGCGCCTCCTGTCCGACCGGGAGAAGCGGCGTTCGAGCAGCGCCTGCCCGGCGGCCGCGATGCTGGTGACGAGCAGGTACCAGATCGTCGCCACGATCAGCAGCTCGACGGTGCGCAGGTTCGTCGAGCTGATGTTCTGCGCCTCGGTCAGCAGGTCACCACCCGCGATCACCACGACCATCGACGTGGACTTGAGCAGCAGCACGAACGCGCTGCCCGCGGGGGGGATCATCACCCGCAGCGCCTGCGGCAGCACGACCGTGCGCTGGGTCTGCCACCATGACAGGCCGAGCGCGGCGGCCGCGTCCCGCTGCCCGTCCCCGACCGACAGCACGCCGCTGCGGACGATCTCGGCGATGTAGGCGCCGTCGTGCAGGCCCAGCGCGATGACCGAGGCGACGAACGCGGTCATCACGACGTTGGTGGGCACCGACAGCCAGGTGACCGCCGTGAACGGCACGCCCAGCACGAGGTTCGGCAGGAACAGCGCCAGGTTGCCCCACAGCAGGATCTGCACGATCAGCGGCGTGCTGCGGAAGATCCACAGGTACAGCCAGCTCCCGGTGCGGGACACCGGATTGGCACTGACCCGCATGAAGCCGACCGGCACGCCGATCAGCAGGGCCAGGACCTGCGCGACGACGGCGATCAGCAGGGTGTTCCCGAGCCCCTCGAGGATCCGTGGGCTGAACAGGCTCTGCGCGATCACCGACGGCTGCAGGTTCGGGCTGAAGAAGATCGTGTGCACCACGATCACGATCACCAGGGCCAGCACCACGGCCTGGATCCAGCGGCCGACGTGCGGCTGCCGGGCCCGCACGTCCGGCAACGCGTCGGCCGCCCGCTCCGTCGACACCGACGACACGGTCATGTCACACCCCCACCGGGACGTTGAGCTCCGCCCGCGGGACGGACTGGTCGGAGGCCCCCCACCGGGCGAGGATCTGCGCGGACGAGCCGTCGTCGATCCCGGCCTGGAAGGCCTTGCGGAACAGCTCGGCGAGGGCGGTGCCCTGCTTGGCGAACGCCACGCCCGCCGCCCGTGAGCTGAACTCGCCCTTGCGCGCGATGTCGAAGATCTGCGGGTAGGTGTCGTGGGCGTACTGGCACGAGGCGGTCGACAGCACGAAGGCGTCCACCCGCCCGGCCCGTAGCGCGACCTGGGCGTCCCCGGCGCTGCCGAACTGCTGGATGGTGGGCGGTGGCTGCGCCGCCGCCCCGCACTCCTCGCCCAGGCCCTTCGCCACGGCGAGGTCCGGCGCCGAGCCCCGGCTCACGGCCAGGGCGCGCCCGCAGACCGCGAGCGGCTCCGCGAAGGTCCCGACGTCCGGGGTGCGGGTGAGCAGGCTGGTGCTCGACCTGTACAGGGTCACGATGTTGGCCGCGTCGAGGTTCGTCCTGGTCGGTGAGAACTGGGCGCCCGCGACCTCGACCTGGCCCGCGGACATCGCGGGCACGAGCCCCGCGTACGGGATCTGCCGCCACTCCACGGTCAGCCCGAGGTGCGCCGCCGCGTTGTCGATCAGCTCGATGACCAGGCCCGTCGGCGTCTGGGCGTCCTCGCCGAGGAAGTACAGCGGGGCGGTGCTCATCGGGCTCGCCCCGGGCAGCACCTTCGTGCGGGCCAGCTCGGGAGGCAGCTGGGCGATCAGTTCGGGCACCGGAGCGACGCCCGCGACGGGCTTCGGTGCGGTCACCGTGCCGCTGCCGCAGGCGGTGAGGGCCAGGACCAGGCCGACGGCCACCGTTGTGAGCGCTCCGCGCATCACCAGGCTCCTTTGCCGTAGTCGTTCGATCATGAACCGTAACCCGCCACGGCAAAGCGGTCAATCAATTATCGGATTCGCCACGGCCTGACCGGGCGCCGGGGGAGGCCGGCGCCCAGTCAGGGCCGATCCTCGCGTCAGCTCTTCGCGGTCCAGGCCTGCAGGATCGCGCCACCGGTCGGGATCAGGTTGGCGCGGTCGACGTAGAGGTGGTTGATCATGACGTCGAGGTCGGCCGTCAGCCGGGCGATCACGCTTGGCTCACGCACGGCCGCCGAACCCGCCCATGAGGCACACCACTGGACGAGCTCGTTGGCGCGCAGGTGCATCCAGGCGCAGACCCGGTTCATCCGCGCGTCGTCGAGCGGGGTCAACGGGTTGCCCGCGACGATGCTGTCCTCGACGTCCCGGAACGTGCGGTACACGTAGCCCCGGACGGCCTGGTAGTCCGCCTCGCGCTGTGCGAACTCGTGCCGGAACACGTCGGACTCGCCGATCGTGGTGGCGTAGCCGACGCGGCCCTTGGTGGCGACGATCCTCGTGATCTCGTCGAACGCGCGCCCCATGAGGCCGAGCGCCACCGCCGAGTGCCCCGCGTAGACCCGCCCCATGAAGCCGAGCCGGAAGATCGGCTCGTCGCGGGTGCAGGTGCCGACCGGGTCGGCCAGCACCCGCGAGACCGGGAGCGTGTGCCCCTCGGGGACGAACACGTCCTTCGCGGCGTAGTCCCAGCTGGCGGTCGCGTGCATGCCGGTGACGTCCCAGTTGCCGAGCAGCTCGATCTGGTCCGCGGGCATCATCGGGAAGACGAGCTCCGGCATGTCGCCGAACATCACCGGCGTGCCGTCGGGGTTCTCGACGAGCGAGCCGCCCGCGATCAGCGTCGCGACGCTGGCGCCCGAGCCGAACTGCCAGCGGCCTGTCACCCGGTACCCGCCGTCGACCTTCACCGCCTTGCCCAGCGGCGCGATGTGCCCGATGGAGATGCCCTTGGGGTCGCCACAGAGCAGCTCCCGGACGTTCTCCGCAGGCAGCAGCGAGGAGATCATCCCGTTGCCCTGGCCTGCCGCGAGGCCGACCCAGCCCGCCGACGGGTCGGCGCGGGACAGCTCCTCGAGCATCCCCAGGTACTGGGCGATGTCGACCGGCTCCCCGCCGTACTCCTCGGGGACGAGCGCCCAGAAGACCCCGATGTCCTTCATGGCCTGGGCGACGGCGTCGGTGAGCCTGCCCTGCTCGCGGGCCGCGGGCGCCTCGGCGGAGATCAGGTCGTACAACCCGCGCGCGCGGTCGACGAAGTCGCCGTCGACCTGGTGGGGGGCGGGGTCGTCGATGAGGGTCATGCCGTGTCCTTCCTCGGTGACTGGACTGTGCGGGGGGTCAGGCGCTCACGGCGAGGACGCGCTGCACGAATGCGCCCGCCTTCGCGAGGGCGGCGTCGGCCGCCGCGCTGCGTCCCGCGGCGTAGTGGAAGACGTGCTGCTGGCCGTCGACGATCTCGAGCTCGACCTCGGTCCCCGCCGCGGCGGCCTGCTCGGCGAACTCCCGGCCGCCGCCGCGCAGCGCCTCGTCCCCGCCGTAGCTCAGGTGGAGGGGCGGCAGATCGTGGGCGCCACCGGACAGGGCGGTCAGGTACGGGTCCTTCACGGTGCCCTCGGGGCCCGCGATGATCGGCAGCAGCTGCAGAGCGGCCTCGCGGGTGGCGAGGGCGTCCCGGTCCCCGTTCTCGTCCCAGACCGGGCTGTGGCCGTCGAGGTCGTAGTACGCCGAGAGGCCCACGACGCCCGAGGGCCTGCCGAGGCCCTTGTCCCGCAGGTACTGCGCGAGGACGGTGGCGAGAAGCCCACCCGCGGAGTCGCCGGCGAGCACGACCTGGTTCGCCGGGTGGTAGTCGTGGGAGACCAGCCAGTTCCACGCCTTCACGGCGTCGTCGAGCTGGGCGGGGAACACGTGCTCCGGCGCCAGCCGGTAGTCGACGGACAGCACGCTGATCCCCGAGGTGACCGCCAGGTGCCCGACGAGCTTGCGGGCGGCCTCGGCGGAGCCGCCCAGGTACCCGCCGCCGTGGAAGTAGAGGACGACCGGACCGCGGGGCGGGTCCTCGGGCCGGGCGGAGAGCCCGTGCAGCCCGTCCACGTCGATGTCGCGGTACTGCACACCGACGGGCTCCGCTCCCAGATGGAGCCACGACTCGTTCTGGTAGCGGGTCAGGGCGACCGGGGAGAGCTCGCCGCGCAGCAGCGACCCGGTCTCCGCGGCCCAGTGCCGGTACAGGTCTCGTGTCGTGTCAGCGGTCATTCGGCTGTTCTCTCCTCCATGAGGTCGACCGCGGTGCCCGGCATCGGACGCGGTCGGGGCCGGTCGGGTCGAGGTGCCCGCCGTCTCGGTCGTCCCGGCGGGTCACCCCCGGTCCAGGGTCGCGGCGGGGGCCGGGACACCCGCGGTCCGCTGCGCGTCCGCGGACACGGTGTTGACCGTGCGGATGTCGATGGCCCGCAGGACCTGGAACGCCTGCCAGGTGCGGCGGCCCTTGCCGACCAGCGGCACGGCGGCCGCGACCGCGGCCGCCCCCGCCGTCCATGCGACGAGCTTCACGGCGTCGCCACCTCCTCCTTCTCCGGCGCGGGCGCACAGGCTCCGAGCTTCGACTCGACCCGCAGGCACGGCCCGCGCAGCGCCTTGGTGAGCGCGCCGTAGATCATCACGCCGTCCGGCCACTGGGTCGCGATCCGGCCGGACTCCGAGCGGTAGTAGTTGTTCTCGTACTGGAAGGCGGTCCCGACGAGCATCTTCTGGACCGACCGGTCGTAGAGGTCGGCCGCCCACTCGCGGACCTCGACCGAGCTCGCCCGGGCCCGCTCGACCCGGCTGATCGCCGAGGCGATGTAGGAGGCCTGCAGCTCCAAGTTGGTGACGATCGTGCCGCCGTTGGTGTTGGGGCCGTACATGATGAAGAAGTTGGGGAACTCCGGGACCATGATCCCCAGGAAGGCCCGCTCGTCCCCGGCCCAGTAGTCGTGGATGCTGCGCCCGGTGCGCCCGGTCACGTCGAACGTGCTCAGGAAGTTCGCCTTGAACCCCGTCGCCATGACCAATGCGTCGAGCTCGTGCTCGGCGCCCGCCCCGTCGACGACACCGGTCTCGGTGACCTCGCGGACGGCCTCGGTGACCAGCTTGACGTTGTCCAGCAGGAGCGCCGGGTAGAAGTCGTCGGTGATGATGGGCCGCTTGCCGCCGTAGGGGTACCTCGGCGTGACGGCCTCGATCAGGTCGGGTCGGCCCGCCAGGCTGCGTTCGATGTACCCACGGGCGGCCGCCTCCGCGCCGGTGTTCTGCGGGGTGCCGGGGCGCCACACGCCGCCGCCGAGCTGCCCGCGGTCTCGCTGGTAGATCTGCCGCCAGCGGATCGCCTTCTGCGCCAGCCGGGAGTCGAGCGCGGCGCGCTCGACGTCGGTGTACGGGCGGGCCATCTTCGGCACCATCCAGCCGGGCTCGCGCTGGAACATCACGACCTGTTTGGCCTGGCCCGCCAGCGTCGGCACCACCTGGGCGGCGGTCGAGCCCGACCCCACCACGCCGATCCGCTTGCCCTCGGGGTCGAAGCCGGAGTCCCACTTCGCCGTGTGGAACAGCGGCCCGCCGAAGGTGTCGATCCCGGGCAGGTTCGGTAGCTGCGGGTCGCTCAGCAGCCCGACGGCGCTGACCACGTACTTGGCCCGCATGATCTCCGCGCCGTCGCCCGAGTGCAGGGTGTAGTCCTGCCGGTCCTCGTGCCACTGCACGGTCTTGACCTCGACGTTGTAGCGCACCTTGTCGGCCAGCCCGAACCGCTCCAGCACGGCGGCGAGGTAGGCCTGCAGCTCCGCCTGCCGCACGTGGGTGCGGCTCCACTTCCACGGCATCCACGAGTACGAGTAGAGGACCGACGGGGTGTCGACCTCGGCGCCCGCGTAGGTGTTGTGCCACCAGGTGCCGCCTGGCCCCCCGGCCTTGTCGAGCAGGGTCACCCGGTCGAAGCCGGCCTTGCGGAGCCGCACGGCCATCCCGATGCCGGCGAACCCGGCGCCGATCACGGCGACCGCAGGGTCCTCACGGCGTCGTCTCAGTAGTCTGCGCAGCATTCCTGCGGTCCCTCCTCGAAGTCGGTCGGCGGCTCGGCGCCGGTCAGTCCAGGTCCATCAGGCTGTGCCTGACCGTGACGCCGCCGTCGACGGTCAACGTCTGACCCGTGATGTAGTCCGCGAGCGGGGAGGCGAGGAACGCCGCGGCGTTCCCGATGTCCTCCGGCCGGCCGCGGCGGCCCAGCGGCACCTTGACGACGAGCTGGTCGTCACCGGTGCCCGCGCGGGCGGGGGTGTCGATGGTGCCCGGAGCGACGGCGTTGACCCGGATCCCGTGCCGCCCGTTCTCCACGGCGAGGGTCTTCACCAGGCTGATCAGGCCCGCCTTCGCGGCGCCGTACGAGCCGTGCCGCGTCGATCCGTCCAGGCCGCTCACCGAGGCGATGACGACGATCGCGCCGCGTCCGGCGGGGATCATGTGCCGCAACGTCTCCTGCGCCACGACCCACTGCTGGCGCAGGTTGATCGCGAGCACCGAGTCGAAGGTGGCGTCGTCCTCGTCGGCGCTCAGCGCCCACTTCGACCCGCCCACCACGTTCACCAGCACGTCCGGCACGCCCTGGGCCTGCACGACGTCGGCGATCGTGGACCGCACGGCGTCCCGGTCAAGGACGTCGACGACGTAGGCCTCCGCGGTGCCGCCGGCCGCGCGGACCGCGTCCGCGGTGGCCTTCGCCGCGTCGGCGTCCCGGTCGAGGCAGGCGACCGCGAGGCCGTCCCGGCCCAGGGCCAGGGCGCACGCCCGCCCGATGGCGGGTCCAGTCCCGACGACGATCGCCGTCCGTCCCTCCGCCGCGTCCGTGGACTGTGCTGTCGTCATGGGGTCACCTTCCGGATCGTGGGTTCGCCGAGCTCGGCCAGCACGGGGGTGAGGGCGTCCGCCATCGCCCGGTGGCCGTCGTCGTCGGGATGGATGCCGTCCGCGAGCCGCCCCTCCGCCACCAGCGGCAGGCCCTCGACGAGACGGAGCAGGGGGTCCGCAGCCGCCAGCCGCCGGGCCTCGGCCTCGAAGGCGGCGCGCAGCTCGGCGAGCGTGGCGCCGACGACGTTCGCCGTGTCCTCGGCCTCGGGTCGCAGGATGGGGCTGAGCACGGCGACGGGGGTCTCCGGGTGCCCGGAGCGCACCACCGCCACGAAGTCCGACAGAAGTCCCGCGAGGTGCGCGGGCCCGGTGGGCAGCGCACTCCAGTTGTTCGTGCCGAACGCGAGCGTGATCAGGTCCGCCTCGAGCCCGGCGATCTGCAACGCGGCCCCGATCTCCCCGCGGGCCGCCCCGGCGAAGCCGAGGTTCCACACGTCGAGCCCGAGTCGGCGCGCGGTGACGGCCGGGTACGTCAGCCCGGGGTCGGTCGCCGACCAGCCCTGGGTGATCGAGTCCCCGTAGGCCAGCCACCGCGGCTGGGCCGGGGCGGCGGCGATCGTGCCGCCCACGGGCACCAGCGACACCGGGTAGGCGCGCAGCGCCTCGGGGAGGTGCAGCGTGTGGCGCTCCCCGTCGGCCCGCAGCGGCACGACCACAGCGGTGTCGCCCTTGGCGACCGGCACCGCGGCCAGCCGCTCCGCGCCGCGCCACACGGTCACCGCGTCGGCCATGGTCGGGGCCGCCAGTACGTGCCGCTCCCCCGTGCGCAGCCCGAGGACGACCGCCTCGGCGTGCGAGACCAGCTCCAGACGCAGACCCGCGGGCACCTGTGCGGTGTCCCACGTGTCGTGCGGGAGCTTGGACCGCAGCGCCTCCGTGAGCCTGCTCCCCGTGGCGCCGTCGGCGGGTCCTCCGCGCAGGAAGGGAAGGGGAGACGTCGGCGAGGGTGGATGCGGCACCGGCGAACCTCTCTGTTCGAATATTCGGACAGCTAGACCGAATGTCGAAAATGTTAGGCACGACAGTCGGCCACGTCAACGCCCGGTCCGCGCAGTGACGGCCCGGGCCGGGGCCGGCGTGTCGTCACCCGTCTCGTCCCGCCTGCTCGTGCGATGCGACACTGGGAGCCCGACGGACCCGTCGCCCCGTCGGGCCGCAGAGGATCACCGGAGCACTCGAGGAGCGTCCGTGGCAGGGGCAACGTCGAACCCGACGAAGCGGGTCGTCGCGCTGCTGAACTTCCTCGCCCGACGGCCGGGGCGCAGCTACTCGCTCTCCGACCTGTCCCGCGAGCTGACGATCAGCAAGTCCACGCTGCACCCGCTCGTCGAGACCCTCGCCGAGGCGGGCTACCTGATGCGGGACGAGTCGAGCAGGCTCATCCGGCTCGGGCCCGTCCTGACCGGGATCGGGGCGGCGGCGCTCGGGCACCGCGCGCACATGGTCGACTCGCTGCGCCCCGCGATGGAGGTCCTCGCCCACGACCTGGACGCGCACTGCCTGGTCAGCGCCGTGTTCGACGACTGGATCGTGCCGATCGCGGCCGCGGGCGAGCCGAGCCGGGTCACCACCCTGTTCCGGCTGGGCGCGCGGGCGAACCCGTTCGCCCCGCCCCTGGGCGTGCTGTTCCTGGCGAGCAAGCCGATGAGCGAGGTGCAGGACTGGCTGGACCGCGCCCAGCCGCCGATGGACCCCGCCGAGATCGAGCTGGCCCTCAGCGCCGTCGACCTGCTGCGGACCACCGGCGTGGCCGCCGCGAGCAGGCTGGACGTCAAGGCACGCATCGAGAAGGCGCTCGACGACTACGCCACCGTCGCCGACGAGTCGCAGCTGCCTGACATGATGCGTGAGCTGCGTCGCAGCCAGTACGCGTTCACCGACTTCAGCCGGCTCGACAGGGTCGAGGTGGACTGGATCGGCATCCCGCTGTGCGACGAGCGCGGCCGGGTGGACGCGGCGCTGGTCGTGCTCAACCTGCCGGACCGCCGCAACGGGCCGGAGATGCTGGAGATCGCGACCCGGATGAAGGACGCGGTGCGCGCCGTCCCGGGGGTGCGGCTGCTCGCGGGCACCGACGAGCGGACGGTGTCCGCGCGGCAGTCGGTGGGCCGCGGGGCGTGAGATCGACTGCGCCCGCACGTCGACCGGGTCGCGCCCGGTAGGGTCGGTGCGGCGAGAGGACGAACCGGGAGGTGGCGTGACGACGGAACGCGTCCCGACGCTGCGTGAACGCAACCGGGCCCGCACCTACGCGGAGATCACCGACGCGGCCCTGGCGCTGTTCGAGGAGCACGGCTACGACGGCACGACCGTCGACCGGATCGCGACCGAGGCCGGCGTCTCCCCCGCGACGTTCTTCCGCTACTTCGCCTCGAAGGAGGCCGTGCTGTTCGCGGGCGAGGACGAGGCGGCCGAGACCATGGTGCGGCTCGTCGCGGAGCGTCCGGACCCGGCCCGGACCGTCGAGGCGCTGGCCGCGCCCGTCCTGGCGTACGCAGAGTCAATGCTCACGGAGAACGCGGGATCGCGAAGCAGGCGGCTCACCGTGCTCGTCATGACCACGCCGAGCCTGGAGTCCCGCAGCCTGCGGATGCGCCTGCGGTGGGAGCAGGACATCGCGCGCAGGCTGGCGGCGGAGGGCGGCCGCGATTCCCCGAGCCTGGGAGACACCGCGGTCGCAGCCGTCGCCGTCTCCTGTCTCACCAGCGCGTTGCGGCACTGGCGGCACGCGGACTCGACCGACCTGCCCGCGCTGGTCGCCAAGGCCTTCCGGTCGGTCCTGCCCGGCTGAGTGCCGTCCGCGCGGGCTGTGCGGGGCGTCTACGGCACGTCGCGCCGGGCGATCCTGGGCGGGCCCGCGGTACGCCAGTCTGGGATGTCCACGCCCGGCTTCGCCGCCGGGTAGCCGTCGCCGTTCACCTCGCGCCAGTGCGCGTGGTTGAGCTGGTGGACGTGGAAGTTCGCCTGCAGCGCCGCGGTGAAGCCCATGGTGTCCATGGTGTTGTTCACCGAGTCCTTGATCAGCAGCGCGGTGAGGGTGGGGCGCTGCGCGATCCGGCGGGCGAACTCCAGGGTCTGCTCGACGAGCGTCTCCGGCGGGAACACCTTGCTGACCATGCCGAGCCGGTGGGCCTCGTCGGCGTCGAGGGCGTCCCCGGTGAGCAGCAGCTCCTTGGCCTTGCGCGGCCCGAACTCCCAGGGGTGGGCGAAGTACTCGACCCCGCACATGCCCAGCCGGGTGCCGACCACGTCGGCGAACACCGCGTCCTCGGCCGCCACGATCAGGTCGCAGGCCCACATCAGCATCAGCCCGGCGGCCAGCACGTTGCCCTGGACCTGCGCGATCGTGATCTTGCGCAGGTTGCGCCAGTTCCGGGTGTTGGCGAAGAAGTGCTGCCACTCCTGCAGCAGCTGCTGCTCGACGCCACCGGACCGGCTGCCCCCGTGGACCAGGCTCGACGGGTGCGCGCCCGGTCCCGGCGTCATCTCCCGCTGCTGCACCTCCGAGCCCATGTCGTGCCCCGCGGAGAAGGCCTTGCCCGCGCCCGCGAGGATCACCACCCGGACCGTGTCGTCGGCCTCGGCGAGGGCGAACGCCTCGTCGAGCTCCACGAGCATCGCCCGGTTCTGCGCGTTGCGCGCCTCCGGCCGGTTCAGCGTGATCCGGGCGATCACGCCGTCGTCCAGCAGCTCGTAGCGGACGTACTCGAACTTCTCCGCGCGACTCATCGGTGTCAGGTGTCTCCTCGTGCTCGCCGCCGCGGCGGCCGGTGGTGGGTGGGGTCTTCAGGTGAGGTCGGCGCCGAGGTTGGCCCAGTTGGTGATCGTCGCCGCGCCGCGCGAGGTGAGGTCGTAGCCCTTCTGCGGGTAGCCGTTGCTCAACACGCAGAACGACAGGCCGCTGCGCGGGTCGCAGAAGCCGATCTGGTACGCCGAACCGCCGTGCCCGAAGGTCTCCGGCGAGCCGGTCGCGGGGATCCAGCCGTCGGGGTTCTCGCCGCGGACGACCACGAACAGCCCGACCGACGTCGGCTTGGTGCCGCCGCCGTAGAGCGGATCGCCCGCGGGAACCGCCGTGACGTGCGGCCGGGTCGCCTCCGCGATCGCCTCCCGCGACCACAGCGGCGAGTGCAGCAGCGCCTGGTAGTGCAGCGCGATGTCCGAGGCGCCCGCACACACGGTGTGCGCGGGCTCCCCCGCCGCGACGACGGCCCGCTCCCGGAAGAACCACGGGCCCCACGGGTCGACCTCGCTGCCGTCCCCGTCGGTGCAGACCATCGGCGCGACCGTCGCGATCTGCTCCTCCGCCGACAGCCCGAGCGCGAGGTCGAGGCCCAGCGGCTCGGCGATCTCGCGGCGGAGGTACTCCGCGAGGGTGAGCCCGGTCCGTCGCTCGACCACCTCGGCGATGATCCACGCCGTGGAGGTGAGGTGGTACTGGAACACCTCGCCGGGCGGGTCGTCCAGGCGCCACTTGGCGAACGCGGCGAGCCGGGCCTCCCGGTCGGTCATCTTCGGGAACCCCAACGGGGCGAAGGCCAGGCCCGCGGAGTGCGTGAGCATGTGTGCGAGGGTCACGGCCTCCTTACCGTTGGTGCCGAACTCCGGGATGATGTCCGCCACCCGCTCCCCCGGGTCGACCCTGCCCTCGCCCATGAGCTTCCAGATCGCGCTGGCTACCACGGTCCGCCCCACCGACTGCGTGAGGTAGCGGGGTGCGCCCTCGCCGAACGTCTCCGAGGCGACGAGCCGTCCGGAGCGGGCGACCGCGACCTGCGCGGACGGCAGCCCGTGGTGCTCGACCTCCAGGCGGATCCGGCGCAGCAGCACGTCGAGCCGGTACGGGTCGACGCCCACCTCCTCCGGCGCGACGGTCTCCTTCGACAGCGGAGTGACCGCGGTACTCTTCATATCAGCGCGCGCCGAGCAGCTCGAGGCCGTTGTCCCGCAGGAAGCGCCTCCGCTGCTCCTCACCGAGCCCCTCGACCTTGAGATAGAAGTCCGCGGGCTCGCGCAGGCCCTCCGCGTGCGGCCAGTCCGACCCCATCACGAGCGCGTCCACGCCACCGAGGCGGTCGGCGAGACTGATGGTGTCGTCCTCCGGGTACGGGACCACGCGGACGTGGTTCTTGAACACCGTGCTCGGCCGCTCCTTGAGCTGCCCACCCAGCCACGGGCCGTTGCGCCCCATGCCCCGGCTCTTGTCCATGTGCCGGATGAAGTGCGGCACCCACTCGGCCCCGTACTCGCTGACCAGCACCTTGATGTTCGGGAACCGCCCGAACAGGTTGTCGAAGATCAACGCCGAGAGCGTGTCGGTGATCGGCCGCTCGCCGTAGGTGTTCTGCCACTGCCACGCCGAGAACTGGAACGGCGGGACCAGGCCCCAGCCCCAGTGTGAGGCCACGTTCTCCTGGTAGTGGTACTCGGTGATGTGGTACGCCACGACCACGCCGGCCTCGTTGACCCGGGCCCAGAACGGGTCGAAGTAGGGGTCTCCCGGCGACCGGCCGTCGACCGGGCCGGGAGGCAGCATGACGAACCGCGCGCCCGCGGCCAGCACCCGGTCGAGCTCCGCGCAGGCCCGGTCGAGGTCGTCGAGCGAGAGCAGGGCGGGCGCGTAGATCCGGTCCTCGGTGTTGAACCCCCAGTCCTCGTCGATCCAGCGGTTGAACGAGGTCAGGTTGTCGAAGAGCACGTTCCCCTTGAGGTAGGCCCAGACGAACAGCCCCCACCCACCGGGGTACATGATCGCCCGCTCGATCTGCTGCTCGGTGAGCTGGACCAGCCGGGCCTTCTTGTCGACGTACTCCTGCTGGATCGGCTCGTAGAACCGCTCCGCGTCCGTCGCGTTGCCCGACGAGCGCGCCTTCAGCATCTCCACGAGCGAACCGGGGACGTAGGCCTGGTCCAGGTCGTGCTCGAGCGCGGTGACGATCCGGTCGTTGGCCAGTAGGACCTTGCGGCCCTCGGCGTTGCGGATCGGGTAGACCGCGGTGTGCAGCCTGTCCTTCGGCATGAACCGCGTGAAGCAGTCCTCCGCCTCGATGGAGTGCTGGTCGAAGTCCAGGAGCCGGTACGGGAGCTCGCCGACCGAGTTCTCGATCAGAGCCATGAGGGGTCCCTCCTGCGGTGGTGGGTCCCGTCGGGGCGCGCGTCGACACCGACGGGCAAATCATGAGAGATGCTATCATCCTGACTGACCATGGCACAATACGTGCACGGCCGCCGGTCACGCCATGAGGTCGAGCACCGTCGTCACGTGTGGGCGCTCCAGGTATGCGCGGGCCT
This sequence comes from Pseudonocardia sp. NPDC049154, assembly GCF_040648315.1. Taxonomy (NCBI): domain Bacteria; kingdom Bacillati; phylum Actinomycetota; class Actinomycetes; order Pseudonocardiales; family Pseudonocardiaceae; genus Pseudonocardia; species Pseudonocardia sp. NPDC049154. The sequence continues at coordinate 50,346 of NZ_JBEZDN010000005.1, read as the reverse complement.
CGACGAGGTGACGCCGCCACAGGCCCGCGGCGGCCTCCCGCTCCCCCGCCTCGATCAGGTCGACGACGAGGTGGTGCGCGGAGAAGCCCTTGCGGCTCGCCCGGGCGTGCGCGGGAGTGCCCACGGTCGACGCCACCTGCTCGACGTTCGCCTGGTCGACGATCTGCTCGAGCAGTCGCGCGAGCAGCTCGAGGGTCCGGTTCCCGGCGAGCTCCACGAGCAGGGAGTGGAACGCGACGTGGACGCGGATCGACCGCAGTGGTTCGTGGGCCGCGGCGTCGTGCCCCGCGAGCGCCGCACGCAGCCGCGCCACCGACTCGGCGTCGGCCCGTTCGGCCAGCAGCCCCACTGCCTGCGGCTCCAGCACGATCCGCGCCTCGTCGACGTCGGCCAGGGTGGTCCCGCGATGCTGCAGGATCAGCCCGGCCTGGCGCGCAGCGAGGGCCGGGTCCGGCTCCTGGACCTTCGCCCCGCCGTTGGCCCCTCGCCGCACGACGATCAGCCCCTCGGACTCCAGCACCCGGAAGGCCTCGCGCAGGGTCGGCCGCGACACGTCGAACCGGGCCAGCAGCGTGGCCTCCCGCGGCAGCGCGTCACCGCCGCGCAGCTCGCCGCGCACGATCTGTCTGCGCACGTAGTCGGCGACGATCTCCGCCATCTTCGGGACCCGCACCCGCCGACCCACCTCGGGGAGGCTCCGGTCCCGCCACGCTGCGGGTTCGGTGCTCATCGCGGGTCGGTCATCGCTCGGTCACCAGCCGCTCCGCCCGCTCGCGCAGGAGGTTCTTGGTCACCTTCATGCTCGCGTTGCGCGGCAGCTCGTCGGTGACCACGACGTAGCGCGGCACCTTGAAGTTCGCGATGTGCTCGCGCGCCCAGGCGCGGAACCCGTCGGGGTCGATCGTCGCGCCGTCGCGCGGCACCACGAACGCCGCGCCGGTCTCGCCCATGCGCGTGTCCGGCACCCCGACGACGGCGATGGCCGCGACGTCCGGGTGCCCGCCGAGGATCAGCTCGACCTCCGCCGGGTAGACGTTGAAGCCGCCGCTGATGTACATGTCCTTCTTGCGGTCGGTGATCCGCACGTATCCGCGCTCGTCCATGACCACGACGTCGCCGGTGTGCAGCCAGCCGTCCTCGTCGATCGCGGCGGCCGTGGCCGCCGGGTCCTGCCAGTACCCCCTCGTCACGTTGTAGCCGCGGGTCAGCAGCTCGCCCGCGGTCCCCGGGGGCACCGGCTCGCCCTTCTCGTCGACGACCTTGAGCTCGACGTCCAGCACGGCCCGACCCACGGTGGACACCACGTCCTCGAACGCGTCCACGCCCGGGTAGGTGGTGGTGGCCAGCGAGGTGTTCTCGGTCATCCCGTACGAGCTGACCAGCACCTCTACGCTCATCTCGTCGACGACCCGGCGCATCAGCTCGGGCGGCACGGACGCCGCCGAGATCATCACGACCCGCAGCGCGAGCCGCTCGCCCGTCCGCTTCTGCCAGGCCAGCATGTCGTTGAACAGGGCGGGCGGCCCGAGGAGGATGTTGATGTCCTCGTCGACCACCCGGCGCGCCACCTCCTCGGGGTGGAACGTGGCGACCGGGTGGATCGCGGTGCCGTGCACCAGGCAGCCCATCCAGCCGGCCTTGTAGCCGAACGTGTGGAAGAACGGCGGGACGATCAGGTAGCGGTCGCCCCGGCCGAACGTCAGGACCTTCGTGTACCAGCCGTGCGCCCGCAGCGACTGGGCGTGGGTGAGCATCACGCCCTTCGGCCTGCCGGTGGTGCCGGAGGTGAACATGATGTCCGACAGGTCGTCCCCGGAGACCGCGGCGATCCGCGCCTCGGCCTCCGCCGCCGGGACGGACTCGCCGGTGGCGGCGAAGTCCTCCCAGCTCTGGGCACCCTCGGGCACCGCGCCCGAGAGGACCACCGTGTGCAGCTCCGCGAGGTGCGGGGCCGCCTCGCGCAGCGAGCCCAGCAGGTCCAGGCCCAGGAAGTCGGTGACCGTGACGATCCCGCGGGCCTGGCTCGCCTCCAGCACGAAGGCGGCCTCGTCGCCCTTGAAGCGGGTGTTGAGCGGGACGAGCACCCCGCCCGCGCCCTGGATCGAGAGGGCGGCGAGCACCCACAGCGCCGAGTTCGGCGCCCACAGGCCGATCCGGTCGCCCGGCTCCACACCGGCCGCGATCATGGCCCGCACTCCGCGCACCAGCTGCGCGTCGAGGTCGGCGAAGGTCCACCGCAGCGGCCCCTCGACGATCGCCTCGTCCTCGGCGAACCGTGTCGCGTTGACCCGGACGACGTCCGGGATCGAGCGGAACTCCAGGTCGTAGCGAACCTTGAGCTCGTCGGGGAGTTCTGGAGCCCGAACCACTCCGTCCTCGGCACCCATCGAGAGCATTCCTTCCGTGTCAGGCCCGGGCGGCGGGACCAAGCGCCGAGCGGGCGATGATGACCTGCTGGATCTGGCTCGTGCCCTCGTAGATCCGGAACAACCGCGCGTCCCGGTAGAAGCGCTCCACGGCGACCCCGCGCATGTAGCCCGCGCCGCCGTGGACCTGCACCGCGCGGTCGGCGACGCGGCCGACCATCTCGGAGCAGAAGTACTTGGCCGCCGACGGCCCGGCGATCGTGTCCGTGCCCGCGTCGAACGCCCGCGCGGTCTCGACCACCAGCGCACGACCGGCCAGGTGATCCGTCACCGAGTCGGCGATCAGGCCCTGGACCAGCTGGAACGTGGCGATCGGCTTGCCGCCCGCCTCGCGGGTCCTGGCGAACTCGACGGACTCCTCGACCAGGCGGGCCGCCATGCCGACGCAGAGCGCGGCGATGTGCACGCGGCCGTGCGCGAGGCACCGGGCCGCGATCCGGAAGCCGTTGTCCACGCCTCCCTCGCCGCCGATCACGGCGGACGCGGGGACGCGCACGTCGTCGAGGTACACGTCGGCGGTCCAGGCGCCGAACTGGCCCATCTTGTGGTCCTTGGGCCCGATGGACAGGCCCGGGGTCTCTCGCGGCACCAGGAACGTGGAGATGCCGCGGTTGCCCGGTGCGTCCGGGTTGGTGCGGGCGAAGACCATGATCACGTCCGCCACCGGCGAGTTCGTGATGTAGCGCTTCGACCCGTTGATCACCCAGCCGTCGCCGTCCCGGCGCGCGGTGGTGGTCAGGCTCGACGGGTCCGAGCCCGCGTCCGCCTCGGTGAGCCCGAAGCTCGCCGTGACCTCGCCGCTCGCCAGCTTGGGCAACCACTCGGCCTTCTGCTCGTCGGTGCCGCCCTCGAGCAGCACGTGCCCGGCGATGCCGTTGTTGGTGCCGAACAGTGAGCGCAGCGCGGGAGTGGTCCAACCGAGCTCGAAGACCAGCTGCACCTCCTCCGATGCGGTGAGCCCGAGGCCGCCGTACTCCTCGGGGATGGTGAACCCGTAGAGGCCCATCTTCTTGCAGGCCTCGACGATCTCGGCGGGAATCTCGTTGCGCTCGTCGATCTGCTCCTCGAGCGGCACGACCTCCGTGCGCACGAAGTCCCGCACCGCGGCGAGGACGTCCTTCAGGTCGTCGGTCTGCATCTCATGCTCCTCGTGAGGGGGTCGCGGCGGGGGCGCCGACCACACCTGCCGCGTGCAGGGCGGCGCGGTCGGCCTCGCGGTAGCCGAGGTCGGCCAGGACTGCGTCGGTGTGCTCCCCGATCGCCGGCAGTGCGCCCATGCGGGGCTCGTGGCCGCGGATGATCGGCGGCGGCAGCAGGGAGGTGACCGGCCCGCCCGGCGAGTCGATCTCCCGCCAGCGGTCGCGGGCGGCGAGGTGCGGGTGCGCGACGACCTGGGCGGGGGTGTTGTACCGAGAGTTCCCGATCCCCGCCGCGTCCGCCGCCTCCTGCACCTCGTCCGCGGTGAGCTGCGCGACCCACGCGCCCACGGCCTCATCGACCTCGGCGCGCCGGGCGACCCGGTCGGGGTTGCGCCGCAGCGGCTCCGACTCGGCCAGGTCGGGTCGGCCCATGGTCGCGACGAGCCGCTGCCACTCGGCGTCGTTCGTGGTGCCGAGGACGACGGTGTGGCCGTCCTTGGTCGGGTACGCGCTGTAGGGCGCCACCGCGGGCGACCCCATCCCGACCGGCTGCTGCTCCTCCCCGGAGTAGCGGGTGTAGGTCAGCGCGTAGCCCATCAGCTCGGCCATGGTGTCGAACAGGCTGACGGCTGCGGTGGTGCCGCGGCCGGTGCGGCCCCGGTCCTGCAGCGCGGCCAACACGGTGATCACGCCGTAGAGCCCGGTGCACGCGTCCGCCATCGGGGGGCCCGGCTTGGCGGGGCTGCCCTCCCAGCCGGTGATCGCGCACGCCCCGGACTCGGCCTGGACCAACAGGTCGTAGGCCCGCTTGTGGGACAGCGGACCACCGGTGCCGTAGCCGCTGATCTCGACGGCCACCAGGTGCGGGTGCCGCGCGGCCAGCTGGTCCGCGTCGATCCCGAGCCGGGTGGTCGCGCCGGGCGCCAGGTTGGACACCAGCACGTCCGCCCGCGCCAGCAGCCGGTGCAGGACCTCTTGCCCCTTCTCGGACTTGACGTCCAGGGCCAGGGACTCCTTGTTCCGGTTGAGCCAGGCGAAGTGGGCGGACTGGCCGTGGACCACGTCGTCGTAGTGCCGGGCGAAGTCCCCGGTGCGCGGGTTCTCGATCTTGACGACGCGAGCGCCCAGATCACCCAGCGTGCGGCTGCACATCGGCGCCGAGACCGCCTGCTCGATCGCGACGACCGTGAGGCCGGCGAGCGGGCCGCCCCCCGAGACCGCGGCGTCGCCGTCTGAAGTGTTCATCAGGTAAATATGCTAAACGTATAGCGGGGTCGTTGGCGAGGCCCGGTTCGGTCGTGGGGGATCGCGACGCTGTACTCGACGCGACCGAGGTGAAACAGTGAGATGACAGCGTGTCTCAACTTTCGAGCTGGAGGTGTCACCGTGCAGGTGCCGGTCACCGATGATCTGTTCACCTGGCCGTCGGACGAGCCGCAACTGATCGCGTCCGAGCGCGACGGCGTCCTGTCCTTCCCCGCCCGGCCCGGCGACGACCGCAGGCTGCTCTCCCGCCGCGGCACGCTGTGGGCCTTCACCACGCAGCAGTTCCGGCCGCCGTCGCCCCCGTACGACGGGGCGGACACCGCCGAGACCTTCCAGCCCTACGCGCTCGGCTACGTCGAGCTGCCGGGCGAGCTGCTGGTCCAGGGCCGGTTCACCGAGCCGGACCCGGCCAAGCTGCGCATCGGCATGGAGATGGAGGTCGTGGTGGTCCCCTACACCACCCGGCAGGACGGCACCGAGGTGCTGACCTACGCGTTCGCCCCCGTGAGCTCCGAGCAGGAGGAGCAGGCATGAGTGACATCGACGTCGCGATCATCGGGGTGGGGCTGCACCCCTTCGGCAGGCACGGCGACAAGCTCGCCCTCGAGATGGGCGCCGACGCCGCGCGCTACGCCCTCACGGACGCCGGCACCGAGTGGTCCCGCGTGCAGACCGCGTTCGTGGGCAGCTACGAGGTGTCCAACCCGGACGCGATCACCGGGTGGCTGGGCCTGACCGGCATCCCGGTGCGCGGGGTGTTCAACGGCTGCGCCACCGGCGGCACCTCGCTGCAGATGGCCGCCGCCGCCGTGCGCAACGGCGAGGCGGACGTGGCGATGGCGATCGGCTTCGACAAGCACCCGCGCGGGGCGTTCGCCGCCGACCCGTCCGTCGTCGGGCTGCCCCAGTGGTACGGCCAGACCGGCCTGTTCCTCACCACGCACTTCTTCGGCACCAAGATCAACCGGTACATGGGGCTGCACGGCATCTCGAAGGAGAGCCTGGCGGCCGTCGCGGCGAAGAACCTGGCCAACGGCGCGCGCACCCCGCACGCCTGGCGGCGCAAGCCCGTCTCGATGGAGGAGATCCGGGACGCCGCCGTCGTCAACTACCCGCTGACCCGCTACATGTACTGCAACCCGTGCGAGGGCGCGGCGGCGGTCGTGCTCGCCCGCGGGGACATCGCCCGCCAGTTCACCTCGACCCCGGTCTACGTGCGCGCCGCCGAGCTGCGCAGCCGCCGGACCGGCGCGTTCGAGCTGCAGAGCCCGTCCCTGCCGCTGGAGACCGCACCCAGCCCCACGGTGGACGCCGCGAAGGCGGCCTACGAGCGGGCGGGCATCGGCCCGGAGGACGTGAAGGTGGCCCAGCTGCAGGACACCGACGCCGGCTCCGAGCTGATCCACATGGCGGAGAACGGCTTCTGCGCCGACGGCGACCAGGAGAAGTGGATCGCCGAGGGCGCCACCGAGATCGGGGGCAGGCTCCCGGTCAACACCGACGGCGGCCTGATCGCCAACGGCGAGCCCATCGGGGCGTCGGGCCTGCGGCAGATCTACGAGACCGTGCTGCAGCTGCGCGGCCAGGCGGGCGACCGCCAGGTGGAGGGGAACCCCGATGTCGGGTACACCCACCTCTACGGGGCCCCCGGGGCCTCGGCGGTCACCATCCTCAGTCGCTGACGGCGGTCGGAGCAGACACCGATGAAGGTCGACACCAAGCTGACCACGGACGGGCGGACGCTCGTCGGCGTCGCCGACGAGACCCGCGCGGCCGTGGCGGACGGATATGACGGGGTGTGGAGCACCGAGTCCCGCCACGATCCCTTCCTGCCGCTGGTCAGCGCCGCCGCCGCCGCCCAGGGCGTGCAGCTCGGGACGGCCGTTGCCGTCGCCTTCGCGCGCAGTCCGATGACCCTGGCCCAGACCGCGCACGACCTGCAGGTGCTCACCGGCGGTCGGTTCCTGCTCGGTCTGGGCAGCCAGGTCAAGGCCCACATCGAACGCCGGTTCGGCATGCCCTGGGGCAGGCCCGCCGCGCGTATGAAGGAGTACGTCTCCGCGCTGCATGCCATCTGGGACGCCTGGAACACCGGCGCCAAGCTGGACTTCCGGGGCGACTTCTACACCCACACCCTGATGACGTCGTTCTTCTCGCCGGAGCCCAGCGAGGCGGGCCCGCCGACGGTCTACCTCGCCGCCGTCGGGGAGCACATGACCCGCGTGGCGGGCGAGGTGTGCGACGGGCTGATGCCCCACCCGTTCACCACCGAGCGGTACCTGCGGGAGCGCACGCTGCCCGCGGTGCAGGCCGCCCGGGAGTCGGTGGGCCGGTCCGCCGAGGGCTTCTCGATCAGCCTGCAGGGGCTGGTCGTGACCGGCCGGACCGAGGAGGAGATTGCGGAGGCCGTGCGCGGCACCCGCAGGCAGATCGCCTTCTACGGCAGCACGCCCGCCTACCGCCCGGTGCTGGAGCTGCACGGCTGGGAGCACCTCGGCGACGAGCTGAACACCCTGTCCCGCAGTGAGTCCGAGGATCGCTGGCAGCGGATGGGCGAGCTGGTCGACGACGAGATCCTGCACACCTTCGCCGTGGTCGCGGAGCCGGACCGGCTCGGCGACGCGGTACGGGCGCGCTTCGGCGGGCTCGTCGACCGGTTCAGCTTCTACGCCCCCTACAAGCACGAACCCCGGATCTGGCGTCCCGCCATCGACTCCCTGACAGCGACTCAGTGACGAGGTCCGCGCCGTGAACCTGGACTACCCCCCGGAGGCCGAGGAGTTCCGCGCCGAGGTCCGCGCCATCCTCGCCGAGGAGCTCCCCGGGGTCTGGCGCGGGCTGGGCGCGCTGACCGACCCCAAGGAGGCCGACGCGTTCGTCGCCCGCTGGCGGGACGTGTTGGCGCGCCGACGGCTGCTCGGCGTGACCTGGCCTGAGGAGTACGGCGCCCGGGGGCTCACCAAGCTGCACCAGGTGGTGCTCGTGGAGGAGCTCGCGAAGGCGGGTGTCCCCGTCGGCGGGCACAACGACACCTTCGGCGTGAAGATGGTCGGCAACACCCTGCTGCTCTGGGGCTCCGACGAGCAGAAGAGCCACTTCCTGCCGCGTATCCTGTCCGGCGAGGACCGCTGGTGCCAGGGCTACTCCGAGCCGGGCTCCGGCTCGGACCTCGCCTCGCTGTCCACCCGCGCGGTGCGCGACGGCGACGAGTGGGTGCTCAACGGGCAGAAGATCTGGACCTCGCAGGCCCAGCGGGCGAACTGGATCTTCGTGCTGGCCCGCACGGACCCGGCGGCGCCCAAGCACCGCGGCATCTCGTTCCTGCTGGTCCCGATGGACCAGCCGGGCGTCGAGGTGCGGCCGATCCGCTCGGCCACCGGCGAGAGCGAGTTCAACGAGGTCTTCTTCGACGACGCGCGCACGGCGAGTGCGAACGTCGTCGGGCCGGTGCACGGCGGCTGGAAGGTGGCCCAGACCCTGCTGGGCTTCGAGCGCGGGGACGAGGCGGCCACCAACCCGATCCTCTTCCGCGCCGAGTTCGACCGGCTCGTCGAGCTGGCCCGCGACACCGGCCGGATCGGCGACCCGGTCGTCGCGGACCGGCTCGCGCAGCTCTACTGCGAGGTGGAGATCATGCGGTTCCTCGGCTACCGCGTGCTCACCGGCTACCTGGCGGGCAACGCGCCCGGCCCCGAGTCCTCGGTGTCCAAGCTGTACTGGAGCGAGTACCACCAGCGCGCCACCGATCTCGCGCTGGAGCTCGAGGGCATGCGGCTGCAGGTGCTGAGCGGACGGCTGCCGCTGCGCGCCTTCCGGACCGACGACCCGGGCGCGCCGCCGGAGACCGGCACGTGGCTCGGGAGCTACCTCAACGCCCGCGCGGGCACGATCTACGCGGGCACCTCCGAAGTGCAGCGCAACATCCTGGCCGAGTCGGTGTTGGGCCTGCCGCGCGAACCGCGCCCCGCCACCTCCTGACCTCACCCCGGCCCGTCCGGGGTCCACCCCCAACGTGGAGGGACGCCCATGGCTGTCACCCTGACCGCCGAACAACGGGAGCTGCGCACCGTCGTGCGCGGCTTCTTCGCCGACCGGTCCGACGAGGCCGAGGTCCGCAGGCAGATGGACACCGCGCAGGGCTACGACCCGGCCCTCTGGCGGCAGATGGCCGAACAGCTGTGCCTGCAGGGCATGGCCGTGCCGGAGGAGTTCGGCGGGGCCGGGTTCGGGCACGTCGAGCTCGGCCTGGTGCTGGAGGAGGCCGGGCGCGCGGTGTTCGGCGGCCCGCTGCTGTCCACCGCGCTGGCCGCCGAGGCGATCCGCGCGGCGGGCGACGAGGCAGCCCGCAAGGAGCTCCTTCCCCAGCTCGCCGAGCAGGGCGCAGTCGGCGCGGTCGCGGTGCTGGACGTCCCGGGCGGCTGGTCCGCCGACGACGTCGCCACCGCCGCCGAGCGCTCCGGTGCGGACTGGACGATCACCGGCACCAAGATCCACGTGGTGGACGCGGCCGCGGCCGCGCTGCTGGTCGTGGCCGCCCGCACCGCCGACGGGCCCGCACTGTTCGTCGTCGAGACGAGGGCCGACGGGGTGACCCTCACCCCCGAGCCCACGCTCGACCAGACCCGCAAGCAGGCCCGGGTCGAGCTGGCGGGCGCCCCCGCCCGGCTGCTCGGCGAGGTGTCCGCGGGCCGCGCGGCCGTCGAGCGGCTGCTGGCCACCGGCGCGATCCACCTGGCCGCCGAGCAGGTCGGCGTCGCCGCCCGCGCCCTGGAGCTGGCGGTCGAGTACTCGCAGACCCGCTACCAGTACGGGCGTGCGATCGGCTCCTTCCAGGCGATCAAGCACCTCTGCGCCGACGTGCTGACGGCCGTCGAGACAGCCCGGTCCGCGGCCTACGCCGGGCTGCTGGCCCTGGACACCGACGATCCCGAGCTGGCGCTGACCGCCGGCGCGGCAAAGGTGTTCTGCTCCGAGACCGCCACCGCGGCCACCGCGACGTGCATCCAGGTGCACGGCGGGATCGGGTTCACCTGGGAGCACCCCGCCCACCTGTACTTCAAGCGCGCCAAGGCGTCCGAGTCCCTGTTCGGCACGCCCGCCGCGCACCGCGAACGCCTCGCCGATGCACTCGGCCTGAGCGGAGGAGCCCGATGAGCGACACACGCCTGGCCATCGACCCGGACCCCGAGAAGTTCCGCGCCGACCTGCGCGGCTGGCTCGCCGAGCATCTCACCGGCGAGTTCGCCGAGCACCTCGGCATCGGCAGCACGGACGACGCCGAGGGCTGGGACATCCGGGTCCGCTGGGAGAAGGTCGTCGCCGCCGCCGGGCTGCAGGGCATCACCTGGCCCGAGGCCTGGGGCGGACGCGGCGCTTCCGCGGAGCACGACATGGTGCTGACCACCGAGCTAGCTCGCGCGCGGGCGCCCTACCGCGCGGGCGTGCACGGCATGGAGCTGTTCGGCCCCACGCTGGCGATGTTCGGCACCGAGGAGCAGAAGCAGCGCTTCCTGCCGCGGATCTGCGCGGTCGAGGAGTTCTGGGGACAGGGCTTCAGCGAGCCGGAAGCGGGCTCCGACCTGGCCTCGCTGCGCACCCGGGCCCGACTCGAGGGCGACGAGTGGGTGCTCGACGGCCAGAAGATCTGGATGACCTTCGGCATGTATGCCGACTGGTTCTACGTGCTGTGTCGCACCGACCCGGAGGCCAAGCGGCACAAGGGACTCTCGCTGATCATGGTGCCGCGGGACCAGCCGGGCATCGACGTCCGGCCGATCCGCAACATGGCGGGCGCGGCGGAGTTCTGCGAGGTCTTCTTCGACGGTGCCCGCACCGCGAAGGAGAACGTCGTCGGGCCCGTCGACGAGGGCTGGCGGGTCGCGATGGGTGCGCTGGCGGTGGAGCGCGGTTCGGTGCTCATGCCGGTCCAGCTCGGCTACGAGCGGGAGATCCAGGCCACCCTGGAGCTGGCCCGGGAGCGGCGGCTGCCCGCCGGCCTGCGGGACCGGCTGGTCGACTCGTGGATCGCGGTGCGGCTCATGCGCGCCACCACCGAGCGCACGCTGGGCGAGCTGGCGGCGGGTGAGCAGCCCGGGCCGCAGTCCACCACGGCGAAGCTCTTCCAGGCCGTCGAACACCAGAAGCTGCTGGAGCGGGCCACCGAGGCGATGGCGGACGACGTGACCGCCACCGGGCCGGACTACGAGCTCGATCCCGTCCAGCGCGCCTACCTGCTCTCCCGCGCCGAGACGATCTACGGCGGCACGGCGCAGGTGCAGCGCAACATCATCGCCGAGCGCCTGCTCGGCATGCCGCGGGAGCCCCGCCCCGTCTGAGCCGCCCCGTCTGACCCGTCCCCTCTGGGCGGCCCGGTTGGCCGCCCGCCACCCCGACACGCCCCTGGTCCCCCGCCGGACCAGGGGTCGGCCGGCGTTCGGGCAGGGCATCACGGCACCTCCGGCAGCCACTGCCAGGGTCGACAGCTTGGACCAGGTCATGTGATTTCTGTTCCTGCTGATTCGTCCCCGAGGGAGCAACGATGCGCCCGTGCCGGATCGCCCACGGCGGGCTCGCGCTCGTCGGCGCGTTCGTCTACTCCGACCTCGCCGAGGCGTCCGGGCTGCCCACCGTGCCCGTCGTGCTGATTGCGGTGGCCGCCGGGCGATCCTCGGCGCCGCTGTGCACCTGCTGATCATGTGGCCGCTGCGAACGTCGTCGCCGCTGGCCCGGATGATCGCCACGCTGGGCGTGCTGATCATCCCGCAGGCCCTGGTCACCCTGCGCTACGGCGTTCGGCCGACGCCGGCTCATCGCGATCGCCCGGCGGCTGGCGGGCGGGCCGTCGGTCGTGCTGCTCGACGAGCCCGCCGCGGGCCTCGACGAGCTCGTGACGGGCCGAGCTCACCCGGCTCGTCCGTAGGCCGGCGGGCGAGCTCGGGCTCTGCGTGCTGCTCGTGGAGCACGACATGTCGCCGGTCATGGCCACCTGCGACCGGATCACCGTGCTCGACTTCGGCCCACCAGATCGCCACCGGGACCCCGGCCGAGGTCGCGGCCGATCCCGCCGTGCGGCGCGCCGACCTCGGGGTCGCACCCCCGACAGCACACCCGCGTGACCGGGACCCGCTCTCCCCCCACCCTCGACGAGCAGGACCCCAATGCGTAGAACCCGGCTCAGATCGCTGGTGTGCGCGCTCGCGATCGGTGCCCCGGCCCTCACGCGTGCGGCGGCGGGGTCCGCCGCCGACAGCTCTGCCACGGGCGGACTGACCGGCGAGCCGATCAAGATCGGCTAGATCGCTCCGACCGGCACCAACCTCTACAGTGCCCCCGACCGGATCGCGGTCGCCGACGCGGCGGTCCGCGGCGTCAAGGACCGCGGCGGCATCAACGGGCGCCCGCTGCAGCTCGTGCACTGCAACGACGAGGCGGACCCGAACAAGGCCGTCGCCTTCGCCCGGCACCACCCTGTCCACGCTGACCGGCCTGGCGACCAAGCTGGGGCCGACCGTGGCGGGCACGGCCAAGATCCCGTCGAGCACCGCCGACTACGCGCCCTTCGTGGCAGGCATCCAGTCGTCGGGCGCCGAGGCGTCGATCATCGCATTCCCGCAGCAGATGATCGTCCACACGATCCGGGCCGCCGACCAGTCCGCCCTGCAGATCCGGTGGCTGCTCAACACCGGCGGCATCACCGAGGGCGACCTGGCCTCGCTACCCGCGGCCCAGACCAGCCGGATGACGATCGGCACCGCAACCCTGTCACTGCGGTCCGCCGCCGCCGACCCCGAGACCAAGGTGATGGCGGACGACATCGCCGCGGAGTTCCAGGCGGGCAACGCCGCCGCCGACCCGGCGAAGCCGTTCCCGAACGCGCTCGTCCCCTGGCCAGCGGTCACCGTGCTGCCGACCCTGCTGAAGGACAAGCAGACCATCGACGCCGGGACCCTGACGGAGGCGCTGAACGCGGCCAGGGACATCCCGATGCTGGTACAGAAGCCGTGGACACCGACCGCAGCCGGCCCGGCCAACTTCCCGCAGGTGTCGAACCACAACGTGTACCTCAACACCGTGAAGGACGGGAAGCTCGTGCTCGCCTCCCCCGAGCCCGTCGATCGAGCGGGTCCTCGAGCTGTTCCCGGAGCTCTCGGACAAGCTCGACACCCGCGCGGGGCTGCCGTCCGGGGGTGAGCAGCAGATGCTCACCCTCGGCCGGGCTCGAGCCCGGGACCCCGCACTGCTGCTCGCCGACGAGCTCAGCCTGGGCCCGGTGAGCAAGGTGCCGCGGGTGGCCGACCGGGTCTACCTGCTGCGTCACGTCCGGATCGAGCTGTCCCTGCACGGCCGCGGAGGCGGGCGAGCGAATGGCCGAGATCGAGCAGAGCGCTACCTGGGCGGTGAGCGCCGGCGCGCCGCCAGCCTCGCCTCGGCGGCGGCGCGCTGGTCCGGGCTCCCGACGTTGGCCTTCATGAAGCTGCCCTCCTCGGTGAGCCCGGCGGCGAGGTCGTCGGTGTGCAGCATGCACAGCGCGGCCCGCACGGCCGAGGGACTCCGGGAGGCGATCACCGCGGCCAGCTCGTGCGCGGCGGCCTGCGGATCGTCGGCTGTCCGCGTGGCCAGCCCGATCCGCACGGCCTCCTCGCCGGAGACCATGCGGGCGGAGAGGACGAGCTCGGTGGCCACGTCGGCGCCGACCAGGCGGGGCAGCAGCTGGGTGCCCGCCATGTCCGGCGTGAGGCCCCACTCCATCTCGAGCTGGCCGAGCCTCGCGGACGGCGCGACGATCCGGACGTGGGCGCCGAGCGCGATCTGCAGGCCGGCGCCGAGCGCGGGCCCGTGCAGGGCCGCGACCACCGGGATGGGCAGGTTCCGAAGGCCGAGCACCACGCGTTGGCCGCGGGTGAGGCCGGCGGGCAGCTCGCCGAGGTCGAAGCCCGCGGCCCACTCGTCGGCGTCCGCGCGGCGGAAGGCCCGCCCGTCGGCCATGGCCGCGAACGCGCCGAGGTCCAGGCCCGCGCAGAACCCGCGGCCCTCCCCCGACAGCACGACGACGCGCACGTCCGTGCGGGCGTGCAGCTCGGCCCACGTGGTGAGCAGGGCCTCGTACATGGCGTCGTCGACGGCGTTGAGCTTGTCGGGGCGGTTCAGCCGGACGTCGGCGACCCCGGCGTCGGAGACAGTGAGCAGGACCCGGTCGGTCATCTGTCCTCCGCGGTCAGCAGCCGGCGCAGCACCTTGCCCGACGCATTGCGCGGCAGCGCCGCAACCGTGTGCCAGACCGCGGGCACCTTGAAGCCGGACAGCCGCTCGCGGGCGTAGGCGCGCAGCACCTCCGGCTCCGGTGGGTTGGCCGGGTCCGCGGGCACGACGAACGCGGCCACGGTCTCCCCGAGCCGCGCGTCCGGCACGCCCACGACCCCGATCTCGGCGACGGCGGGGTGCGTGACCAGCACGTCCTCGACCTCGACCGGGAACACATTCTCCCCGCCGCGGACGATCTTGTCCGCCTTGCGGCCGGACAGGAAGAGGTAGCCCTCCTGGTCGAGGTGGCCGAGGTCGCCGCTGTGCAGCCAGCCCTCCGCGTCGCCGATCATGAGATGGTCGCCGCGGGCCCAGACCTCGCCGACCCCGGTCTCGGGGGTGCTGCGCGTCGAGCCGCAGCTCGACGCCGGGGGCCGCGCGACCGACCGACTTGAGCAGGTGGGGCTCCCGCGCGGCCCGCCGGTGGTCCTCGGGCAGCAGGCAGGTGATCGGGCTGCCCTCGGTCTGCCCGAACATGTTGATCAGGTCCGCCTCGGGCAGCGCCTCCAGCACCCGGCGCAGGGTGTCCACGTGGATCGGTGCGCCGCCGTACTGCAGGGCGCGCAGGCCCGGCGTGGTGAGCAGGCCCTCCCCGAGCACCATCTCGATCATGGTCGGGACCATCAGCACGTGTGTGGGGCCCAGCCCTCGGATCCGCGCCCACTCGGCGACGCTGAAGGACTCGGTCTCCGCGACGGTGGCGCCCGCCCCCATCGCGACGGCGATGTTCCCCAGCCCCGCGATGTGGTGCCAGGGGGACAGCGACGCGTACAGGTTGCCGGGTCCGAGCCCGAGCAGGCCGGCGTTGGTGCGGACCCGCGCGAACAGCCGGTCCTGGCGGAACGGCACGGGCTTGGGCAGCCCCGTCGTCCCGGACGTGTGCAGGACGAGCGCGACCGCCTCGGGCGGCGGCGTGGCCAGCGGGGTGCCGATCGGATCGAGGTCCGGCAGCGCGACGGCCCGCACGCCGGTCTCGGCGGCCACCCGCTCCGCGGCCTCGATCGTGCGGGCGTCGCCGATGATCAGCGGGGAGTCGAGGCCCTTCACCACGGGCGCGAGCTCGTGCACCGTGAGGCGCGGCCCGAGCGCGGCGAGCGGGCGCCCGGCGGCGGCCCCGCCGAGGGTCGCGGCCATCGCCTCGCCCCCGGTGCGGCCGACCAGGACCGGGACGGCGGTGCCGTGCGGCACGTCGAGCCTCTCGAGCCACGCGGCGTAGGCCGCGGCCCGACCCAGCAGCTCGGCGCCCGACCATGTCCGCCCGGGCCCGACGACGGCGGCGGGGAGCTCCCGGTGCGCGGCGACGACCTGCGCGTTCCAGGTCCGCTCGACGTTCACCCGATCCCCGCCAGACCCGCGAGCGCGGCCCGGTGCTCCCTCGGCGAGCCCAGCAGGGACTCCCCCGTCTTCGCCCGGCGCAGGTAGAGGTGGGCCGAGTGCTCCCAGGTGAAGCCCATGCCGCCATGGATCTGCAGGTTCTGCCCGGCGCAGAAGGAGAAGGCCTCCGAGCAGTAGGACTTCGCGATCGCCGCGGCCTGCGGGAGGTTCTCGGGGCTCCGGTCGGCCGCCCACAGTGCGTACGCCGAGGCCGACCGGGCCGCCTCGATGCGCAGCAGCATGTCCGCGCACTTGTGCTTGATCGCCTGGAACGAGCCGATCGCGCGCCCGAACTGCTCGCGGACCTTGGCGTACTCCACCGAGATCTCCAGCACCCGCTCCGCCCCACCGACCTGCTCGGCGGCCAACAGCACCGCGCCGATCCGCAGCGCCTGCCGGACGGGCTCGGCGGCGCCGCCCTCGGTGCCGACGAGCCGGGCCGGAGTGTCCCGCAAGGTGATCCGGGCCTGCTTGCGGGTCGGGTCCACCACGTTCAGGGGCGTGCGGTCGAGGGTGTCCGCGGCCGTCGCGACGTCGACCGCGAAGAGGCCCGGTCCGCTCGGCCCGGCCGCGACGACCAGGAGCAGGTCCGCCGAGGCGCCGTCGAGCACGTACTCCTTGGTGCCCTCGAGCACCCAGCCCTCCTCCGCGGCGCGCGCGGTGCTGGTGACCGCGGTCGGGTCCCAGGAGCCGGACTCCTCGACCAGTGCCAGGGTCGCGACGGTCTCCCCCGCCGCGAGCCCGGGGAGCAGGTCCGCCGCCGCGTGGTCGTCCGCCGACGCCAGGATCGCGGGGGTGGCCAGCCCGACCGAGGCCAGGAACGGGCCGCCGACCAGCGCACGGCCGAGCTCGGTGAAGATCACCCCGAGCTCGACGACGCCGTACCCGGCACCCCCGAACCGCTCGGGCACGGCCATGCCCTGGATGCCGACCTCGGTCGCGCAGCGCCGCACGAGCGCGGGATCCCACCCGAGCTCGGTGGCGGCGAGCCTGCGCACCTCGGTCTCGTCCCAGAGCTCCGTGAGCAGGGACCGGACGACCGTGCCCAGCTCCCGCTGCTCCTCGCTGAACGCGAAATCCATTGCCGCTCCTCGGCGCCCGGTCCAGGGGGAGGGGTCAGTCCGCGAGGCGGGCGGTCGCCCAGCCCTTGATCACGGCCTCGCCCTTCTGGTTCACGGTGGTGATCCCGAACCTCGCCACGCCGGCCTCGACGGACTCCACGGTGGCGGTGGCGGTGAGCGTGTCCCCGGGCCAGACCTGCGCCGCGAAGCGCACCCCGAACTCGGTCAGCCGCTCCTCGCCGACCCACTCGGTGACGACCCGGGAGGTCAGGCCCATGGTCAGCATCCCGTGGGCGAAGACACCGGGGTAACCGGCGACGTCGCGGGCGAAGATCTCGTCGGTGTGCAGCGGGTTGTAGTCGCCGGACACACCGGCGTACTGCACGAGCCGGGTGCGCGTGAGGTCGTCGACGACGACCAGGGTGCGCTCCTCGCCGACGGCGGGCAGGGACGGTGCGGTGGTGGTCATCAGGCCTCCTGACGAGCGGTGCGGAGCACGCTGACGGAGCGCGCGGTCACCACGAGCTCCCCCGCGGCGTCCCGGTACTCGGTGATCTGCTCGGTGAACGTGAGGGTGCCCGAGCGACCCTCCTTCTTCCAGGTCTCCCCGGCCCGCTCGGTGGCCGACAGCACGTCGCCCACCTTCACCGGGCGGTGGTAGACGTAGCTCTGCTCGGCGTGCAGGCCGGCGCCGCCGGCGGGCAGCTCGCCCGTGCCGCTCGCCGAACCGAACCACTTCCCGGCGCCCGGCCGTAGCCGGTGCCCGACCTCGAACTGCGCCACGGCCTGGACGAACGTGGGCGGGGCGTAGACCTGGCCCTCGGTGTCCGCGCCCGCCTCGGCCGCGGGGTCGCCGATCGCCCGCTTGAACATCAGTACGTGTCCCGCTTCGACGGGGAACCGATCCGCGTTCATGTACTCCTCGTTCTCACTCGTCAGTCCGGTCGCGGGTCAGCGCCGGAGCTGCACGGTCCGTGGACCGCCGGTGCTCGAGAGGCCGGCCACACCCACCGGAACACGCGACTTTAACAGATAGATGATTATGCTTCTAGCCGCCGGGAGCGTGCCGAGGGCAGGTGGCGGGTCATGACACGAACGGCGGCCGCTGTAGTGTGGACGGATGAACCCGGGCCTCCCCGTGCCCTCCTCGACCGCGGACGCCGACGAGGACCTGGTGACCCGTCGCAGGCGACTGATGAAGGACGACATCGCCCGCGTCGCTGTGCAGCTGTTCCTCGCCCACGGCTACGAGGCCGTGTCGGTCGACGACATCGCCGCGGCCGCGAAGATGTCGCAGCGTTCCTTCTTCCGCTACTTCGCCACCAAGGAGGAGGCGCTCACTCGGTACTGGCACAGGATGAACGCCGATCTCGTCACCGCGTACCGGGACCGACCGCCCTCGGAGGACCCGGCCGAGGCACTTCGCGCGGCGCTCATGGCGACCTCCCACGTGCCGGTGGCGAACCGACCGGTCGCGCTGGCGCTGGGCAGGCTGTTCCTCGACACCCCGAACGTGTGGGCCCGGATGGTCGGGGACTCCTTCCTCGACCCGTCGGTCGGCGACGAGTGGGCCCGGCGCGCGGGCGCGACCGCGGGCGACCTGGCGCCGTGGGTGCGGGCATCGGCCACGGTCACCGCGGCCACCATGGGATGGATGGCCTGGGTCCGCTCGGGCGGCGTGGACGACGCTGCCGACTTCGTCGCGCGCGCCCTCGACGCCCTTACCTGAGAGCGTCTCTCTCCTCACCCTTGACGGGTTCGTCCCTGCCCGACCACTATGTCGGTCACTGTCACTCCGCTAGACGATTGAGGTCGCTGTGACGCTGCCGGCATGGACGCCGTACCGCCCGGCGGGAGCCCGTTGATGGACGAACTCGCAGGAAAGGTCGCGGTGGTCACCGGCGGCAGCCGCGGGATCGGCCGCGCACTCGTCGACGGGTTCGCGGCCGAGGGCGCCCACGTGGTCGTCGCCAGCCGCAAGCTCGAGGCCTGCGAGGCGGTCGCCGCCGAGGTCCGCGAGGTGCACGGCGTCCGCGCGCTGCCGATCGCCTTCCACGCCGCCTCCTGGGCGGACTGCGACCGGCTGGCGGGCACCGTCGCCGCCGAGTTCGGCCGCTGCGACGTCCTGGTCAACAACGCCGGGATGTCCCCGCACTACCCGTCGCTCGCGGAGATCGACGAGGCCTACTACGACAAGGTCTCCGCGGTGAACCTCAAGGGCCCGTTCCGGCTCTCGATCCGGATCGCCGAGCTGATGAAGGCGGGCGACGGCGGCTCGATCATCAACGTGAGCACCGTCGGCTCGCTGCGCCCGAGCGGCCGGGAGATCGTCTACGCCTGCGCCAAGGCCGGGCTGAACGCGCTCACCGTCGCCCTCGCCGACGCCTACGGACCCACCGTGCGGGCGAACGCCCTGCTCCCGGGCCCGGTGGACACCGACATCGCCGCCGCGTGGAGCGACGAGATGCGCGCCGAGTCCACCCGCGACATGCCGCTCGGCCGGATGGGCGTGCCCGAGGACTATGTGGGACCCGCGCTCTACCTCGCCACCTCGGCGTCCCGGTTCGTCACCGGCACGATCCAGCGGGTCGACGGCGGGCTCTACCGACAGATGTCCTGATCGCAGCCGATCGCCACGAAGGGGAGCACCGATGCACCTCGGAGTCCACGCTCAGTCCGCACCCGACCGGCTCGCGTTGGTCGTCGAGCCCAGCGGGGCGACCCGGACCTTCGCCGAGCTGAACGACCGCAGCACCCGGCTGGCCCACCTGCTGCGGGCCCGCGGGCTGCAGTCCGGCGCCTGCGTGGCGATCCTCGCCGAGAACCGCGCCGAGTATCTCGAGGCGGCCTGGGCGGCGCAGCGCAGCGGGCTGTACTACGTCGGCGTCAACTGGCACCTGACGGCGGGCGAGGCGGCCTACATCGTGCAGGACAGCGGGTCGGACGTCCTCATCAGCTCCGACACCCTCGCCGCCCTGGCCTCGTCGATCGTCGACGGGACCGACCTCGCCCCCGCGGGCAGGCTCATGGTCGGCGCCCCCGCACCGGGCTGGGAGGACTACGAGGCGCTGCTCGCGGCGCAGCCCGCCACGCCGCTGCCCGACGAGGGCGAGGGCGACTTCATGATGTACTCCTCCGGCACCACGGGCCGCCCGAAGGGCATCCGCAGGCCGCTGTCGAACACCCCGATGGGCACCTACCCCTATGGTGCCGCCGAGCAGTGGCTGCGGGGCCTGGGCATGGTCGAGGGGGACGTCTATCTCTCCCCCGCACCGCTCTACCACTCCGCGCCCATCGCCTGGTCCCAGGCCGCCCAGCGGATCGGCGCGACCGTGGTCTGCATGGAGCGCTTCGACGCCGAGGCCGCGCTGGCCCTGATCGAGCGGCACGGGGTGACCCACGCGCAGTTCGTGCCCACCATGTTCGTCCGGATGCTGAAGCTGCCCCGGGAGGTGCGCGAGCGCTACGACCTGTCCAGCCTGCGGCACGCGGTCCACGCCGCGGCCCCGTGCCCCGTCGACGTCAAGCGGGCGATGATCGACTGGTGGGGTCCGATCCTCTACGAGTTCTACTCCAGCACCGAGGGCATGGGCGCGACCGCCATCACCTCGGAGGAGTGGCTGCGCAAGCCCGGGTCGGTCGGGAAGGCGCTGATGGGCGAGCCCTACATCACCGACGACGCGGGCAACCCGCTGCCCGCGGGCGAGGTCGGCACCGTGTGGTTCACCGGTGGCACCCCCTTCAGCTACCACGGCGACCCCGGCAAGACCGCCGCCGCGCACGACGCGCGCGGGGGCACGTCGGTCGGCGACGTCGGCCACCTCGACGAGGACGGCTACCTGTTCCTCAGCGACCGCCGTACCCACCTGATCATCTCCGGCGGGGTGAACATCTACCCGCAGGAGATCGAGGACGCGCTGGTCATCCACCCCGCGGTGACCGACGTGGCCGTGGTGGGGCTGCCGGATCCCGAGAGGGGCGAGCAGGTGGTCGCGCTGGTGCAGCCAGCGGACCCCGCAGCGGCGGGTCCCGAGCTGGTCGAGAAGCTGACCGCCTACGCCCGCACGGTCCTCGCGGGCTACAAGGTGCCGCGGGACGTGCGGTTCGTCGAGACCCTGCCCCGGACCCCCACCGGCAAGCTGCGCAAGCACCAGATCCGGGACGAGCTCATCGGTTCCTGAGGGCCTGCCAGGTCGCCCAGCGGTACGGCACGCTGCCGCGTCCGGTGATGCTGCGCGGCCAGTGCGCGTCCGGCTGGCCGACCGGGCGCTCCGGCACGTCCACGCCGTAGTAGAGGTCGTGCCTGCGGTCCACGAAGTACCATCGGCCGTCGCGCCGCTCGTAGCGGTCCCGGTAGGCGATGGCCTGCCGGACCCAGCGGTCCTCGCGACCCATCTCGCACAGGCAGCTCACGGTGCCCGCGGCGTGGTCGGCGTCGAGCAGGTTGATGACGTGCCCGGCCACCAGCAGGATGCTCACCGGCATCGCGTCGACCTGGGCGCCGAGGAACTCGCGCAGCGCCGCCCGGCCGCGGACCTCGCGGGTGACCTGGACGTCCTCGACGAACAGGTCGACGACGGTGTCCAGGTCCCCCTGCGACACCGCGAGCGCGTACCGCGCGGCGAGCTGGCGGATGTCCTCGTGCGCCACCAGTACCTCGAGCTCGGACAGCCGGGGCGGCGGGTCCCGACGCACGGGGCCCGCCGCGATGTCCTGCTCGCTCATTTCCCGGCGAAGCGCTCGCCGATGGCCTTGTACTCCGCGGTGTCGTGCGACTGGCTCTCCGCGGCGAGGCCCATGCCCAGGGTGGCGACCATCGCGCCGCGCAGGTGCTGGTTCAGCGTGGCCTTGGTGTCCCGCACCGCCTGCGGCGGCTGCTTGGCGATCCGCTCGGCCAGCTTGCGGGCCTCGGCGAGCAGGTCCGCGCCGGGGACGGCGTGGTTGGCCAGCCCGAGGGCGACGGCCTCCGCGGCCGGGATCCGGTCTCCGGTGAGCAGGTACTCCTTGGCCTTGAGCAGGCTGGTGAGGAAGGGCCAGGTGACCGCGCTGCCGTCGCCCGCGACGAGGCCGACGGACACGTGCGGGTCCGCGAGGAAGGTCTCCTCGGCGACCAGCACGACGTCGCAGAGGGTGGCCAGGGTGCAGCCGAGACCGACGGCCGGGCCGTTGACCGCGGCGATCACCGGGACCTCGGTGGACAGCATGGCCTCGACCAGCTTGCGGGCCTGGCGCATGGCCTGGCGGCGGGCGGAGTAGTCCTGACTGAAGCGGAGGAAGTCCGCGGTGTTGCCGCCGGCGCTGAACGCGCGGCCCGCGCCGGTGAGGATGACCACGCGGGCCTCGTCGTCGTCGTCCAGCTCGGCCATCAGGCGGGGGAACTCGCGGTGCAGCTCGTCGTCGAACGAGTTGAGGGCCTCGGGCCGGTTCAGGGTCACCGTGACGATGCCCTCCGAGCGCTCGACCAGCAGCGCCGGGGGCTGGTCACCCGTCGTCGTGGCGGTGGCGTCGTGCTGGGTGGTCGTCATTGATCCCTCTCCCTCTCCGCGGCGAGCCCGAAGGACCGGGCGCCCCCAGAACCTATCAAAGATCTGCCTGTTCTCCGAGTGGTCCGGCATACTCCCGTGCCATGAACGACACGGTCCGAATCCTCGTCAGCGGCGCGACCGGCATGCAGGGCGGAGCCGTCGCCCGGGCCGCCCATGCGGCAGGCCTGGAGGTGACCGCACTGGTCAGGGACCCGGTGAAGGCCACCCTGCCCGCCGGCGTGCGGCTCGTCCAGGGCGACACGGAGGACCCGGCCGCACTGGAGCGGGCGTGCGCCGGGCAGACGACGGTCTTCTCGATGCAGCCCACCGGGCGCGACGGCGCCGAGGTCCGCCAGGCCACGAACCTCGCCCGGGCGGCCGCCGCGGCGGGGGTCCGCCATCTCGTGCACTCCTCGGTCTCGGGCACCGGCTGGCGCGTCCGACACCCCGACGTCGACCCGGGGACGACGGGCTACTACTGGGACCAGAAGGAGGAGGCCGAGGCGGCGGTGCGCTCCGCGGGTCCGACGTACACGATCGTCAAGCCCGCGTTCTTCCTGGAGAACCTGCTGCCGCCCAAGGTCGGCTGGATGTTCCCGCTGCTCGGTGCGGGCGAGCTGCTCACCGCGACAGCCCCCACCACCCCGGTCGGGTTCGTCGCCGCCGAGGACTTCGGGGCCGCCGTGGTCGCCGTGGCACGCGAGCCCGAGCGGTTCGCGGGCGCCGAGATCGAGCTCGGTGGGGACGCGCCGACCTTCCCCGAGCTCGCCGGCGTGCTGACCGAGGCGACCGGGCGCCAGGTCCGCGCGACCACCCTGCCCGCGGTGGAGGTCGACGCGCGGCTGGGCCGGTTCTCCTGGTCGGCCACCCAGGAGTGGTTCGACGCCGTGGGCTACCCGGCCCGCCCGGCCCACGCCGCGGAGGTCGGCCTGAGCATGTCGACCACGGCGAAGGCCTGGGCCGAACGCCACCGCGAGGCCCTGCGGGCGGTGATCGGCCGGAGCTGAACGGCGTGCGGGACCCGGCCCCGCCCCCGACAATCCGAAGTTGTCACACACTGACATTATTGACTGTCACCGCACCTCGAACGCATAGTGGCAGCACCTGCCACTATGCAAGGAGGTGCGGATCCGTCATGGCGAGTCCGACCGTGGGGGAACGACCGAACCCGGCCGAGCCGGACCTCGAGGTCGAGGGGCTCCGGGCCTGGCTTGGGCCGCGCCTGGCCACCCCGGACGCCCCGCTGACCGCCACTCGGATGGGCACGGCGACGGGCATCGGCAACGCGTTGTTCGCCCTGCGCCTGGGCGATCAGGAGCTGGTGCTGCGGCGGCCGCCCGCGGTGCTCAACCATCCCAGCGCCTCGAACATGGTCCGCGAGTGGCGCATCCTCACCGCGCTGGAGGGGACGGCCGTCCCGCACCCGACGCCGCGGGCGCTGTGCGAGGACGCCGACGTCGTCGGCGTCCCGTTCCTGGTGATGGACCGGGTCGAGGGCTTCACCCCCGGCTTCGCGCTGCAGGAGCCGTTCGCCTCGGACGCCGGGCTGCGCCGCGAGCTCGCGTTCGCCTACGTCGACGCGCTCGTCGACCTCGCCGCGGTGGACTGGCGCGCTCGCGGGCTCGACGGGCTGGGCAAGCCCGCCGGGTTCCTCGAGCGCCAGGTCTGCCGGTGGCTCGGCCAGCTCGAGCAGTACCGCTCCCGCGAGCTGCCCGAGCTGGGGTTCCTCACCGAGTGGCTCGAGGCGAACCGGCCGGAGAACGGGCCGATCGGCCTGATGCACGGCGACTACAGCCCGTTCAACGTCATGGTGGCGCCCGAGCCGCCCGGTCGGCTGGCCGCCGTCATCGACTGGGACACCGGCACGATCGGCGATCCGCTGCTGGACATCGGCCATCTGCTCGCGCGGTGGACCGACCCGGGCGAGCAGCCGGTGATCACCGCGGGCGGACCGCCGGTGGACTACGGCGTGACCCGGGCCGAGCTCTCCGCCCGCTACACCGAGCGCTCGGGGCTCGACACCTCGGCGCTGCCCTACTACGCGGCGTTGGCGCTGTTCAAGCTCGCCGTGATCCTGGAGGGCACCTACCACCGCGAGGCCCGCGCGGGGAAGTCGGAGTCCGAGAACCCCATGGCGCGGATCGTGCCGGGCCTGTTCACCGCCGCCGCCGAGTTCGCCCGCGGCGAGCGGGCCCTGTAGGAGGGAGCCACAGCGATGTGGGAGTTCAGCACCGAGCCCGAGTTCGAGGCGCAGCTCGAGTGGATGCGCGAGTTCGTGCGCACCGAGGTCGCGCCCCTGGAGATCCTCTGGCCGCACCATCACCACAAGGTGCCGCCCGCCTGGCTCAAGAAGGTCATCGACCCGCTCAAGGAGCAGGTCAGACAGCGCGGGCTCTGGGCCTGCCACCTCGGCCCGGACCTGGGTGGACAGGGCTTCGGCCAGGTCAAGCTGAGCCTGATGAACGAGATCCTGGCGCCCTACCAGTGGGGTCCCACGATCTTCGGCGTGCAGGGTCCGGACACCGGCAACGCCGAGGTCCTCGCGCACTACGGCACCGCCGAGCAGAAGCTGCGCTACCTCGAGCCGCTGCTGGCGGGCGAGCTGTTCTCGGCCTTCTCGATGACCGAGCCGCAGGGCGGCGCGGACCCGACGGGCTTCGTCTGCCGCGCCGAGCGCGACGGCGACGGCTGGGTCCTCGACGGCGAGAAGTTCTTCACCTCGAACTCCGACGAGGCCGCGTTCCTCATCGTGATGGCGGTGACGGACCCCGAGGCCCCCCCGCACGCGCGGATGTCGATGTTCCTCGTGCCGCGGGAGACGCCGGGGATCGAGCGGGTCCGCCGGACCCGGTACTTCAACGAGACCGAGGACGCGATGGACCACGCGCTCCTGCGGTACAACCGGGTGCGGATCGGTGCCGACGGGCTGCTCGGCGAGCCCGGCCAGGGCTTCGAGATCGCGCAGACCCGACTCTCGGGTGGCCGGGTGCACCACGCGATGCGGGCCGTCGGACAGGCGCAGTTCGCCTTCGACGCCGCGTGCGAGCGCGTGCTCTCCCGGCACACCAGGGGCAGGCCGCTGGCCGCCCAGCAGCTCGTCCAGCAGTCGATCACCGACAGCTACGCGCAGATCGAGCAGTTCCGCCTGTTCGTGCTGCGCACCGCGTGGAGGATCGACCAGGGCCGGGGCTACACCCACGAGGTCCGCCGGGACATCGCCGTCGCCAAGGTGCTCTCCGCCCGCGTGGCGCACGACGTGCTCGAGCGCGCCATCCACCTGCACGGCGCCCTCGGCCTGTCGAACGAGATGCCGTTCGGTCCGCTGTGGAGCCTCGTCCCGGGCTACGCCACGTGGGACGGGCCGACCGAGGTGCACCTCTCCACCGCGGCGCGGCTGGTGCTGCGCGATCACGAGCCCTCCCCCACCGAGTACCCGTCGATCTGGCTGCCGCCGTTGGTCGAGGCCGCGCGGGCCAAGCACGCCGAGGCGCTCGCCGAGCAGGCCGCCGAGCGGACCTGAGGAGGAACATGGACCTGACTCGTTCACCGGAGCACGAGGACCTGGCCGCCACCGTCCGACGGATCGCGACCGCGGGCGACCCCGTCGCCCGCGCCCGCGCGGCGCTCGACGACGGGCCCGAGGTCGACCTCGAGGCGTGGACGCGGCTCGTCGCGCTCGGGGTGCTGGAGGAGGGCGGTCTGCGGGACCTGGTCGCCGTCGCCGAGGAGCTCGGCCGAGCTCTGACCTGTGTTCCCTTCCACACAGTCGCCACCGCCGCCGCGGTGCTGGGCGCGGCGCCGGCCGACGGGGCGATCGCCACGCTGACCTGGCTCCCCGGGCGACGCGGTGCGGTTCCGACCTGCACCGCCGACGCGGACTGGGTGCTCCGCGGCACCGCGGGATTCGTCCCGTTCGGCGCCGAGGCGCAGCTCCTGCTCGTCCCGGTGACGACCCCGCGAGGGGTCGGGGTCGCCGCCGTGGACGTGAGCACCGTGGACACGAGCACCGTGGAGCGCGCACCGCTGCGCACGCTCGACGCCACCCGCCCCCAGGCCCGGATCCGGTTCACCGGCGCCCCGGCCACGCCGCTCGTCGAGCCCGACGCCACGGGCGTGCTCGCCGCGGCGCTCGACCGCGCGGGCGTCCTGCTCGCCGCCGAGCAGCTCGGCACCGCGCAGGCGGCGCTGGAGGCCGCGGTCGAGTACGCCGGGCACCGGGTCCAGTTCGGCAGGCCCATCGGCTCGTTCCAGGCGGTCAAGCACCTGTGCGCGGACATGCTGATCGGCGTCGAGTCGCTGCGGTCGGCGGTGCGCGCGGCGGCCTGGGCCGCCGACGCCGCGAGCCCCGACGCCCCGCTGCTGGCGAGCCTCGCGCAGACCGTCGCCGCAGACGTCGTCGTCGCGGTCGCCGATGCCGCCCAGCACGTCCACGGCGGGATCGGGTTCACCTGGGAGCACCCGGCCCACCTCGTCGTCCGCCGGTGCCTCGCCGACGCCGCCGCCCTCGGCGGGCGGGCCGACCACCGGCTCCGGCTCGCGGATCGGGCGGGCCTGTGAGCGATTTCCTGGACCGGGCGCGCCGCTTCCTCGACACCCACGCGTCCCCCCTCACCGAACCGGAGACCACGGCCGCCGACCGCATCCCGCTCCTCCCGGAGCGCCCCGACCCGGCCGAGGAGGCCACTCAGCTCGCCGCGGCCAAGGCGTGGCGGGCCGCCGAGTTCGACGCCGGGTTCGGCTGGCTCACCGGCCCGGTCGAGTACGGCGGCGCCGGCCTCGACGACGCTCACGCGACCGCCTACGCGCAGCTGCGGGCCGGGTACCGGATCCCCGACCAGTCGGTCTTCGGGATCGGCCTCGGCATGGTCGCGCCGACCCTGCTGGACTTCGGCACCCCCGCCGCCCGCGCGCGGTGGCTGCGGCCACTGCACCGCGGCGAGGTCGTGGCCTGCCAGCTCTTCTCCGAGCCCGACGCCGGCTCGGACCTGTCCTCGTTGCGCACCCGTGCCCGTCGGGACGGCGCCGGCTGGCGGGTCGACGGCCAAAAGGTGTGGACGACGGTGGCCCACCTCGCCGACGTCGGGCTGCTGCTGGCCCGCACCGATCCCGAGGCGCCGCGCCGGCAGGGGATCTCGGCGTTCGTCGTCGACATGCACGCGCCCGGGGTGCAGGTGCGGCCGCTGCGCCAGGCGAGCGGCGGTGCGTCGTTCAACGAGGTGTTCCTGACCGACGTGTGGCTGTCGGAGGACCAGCTGCTCGGCCGGGAGAACGACGGATGGGCGATCGCCCGGTCCACGCTCTCCCGCGAACGCGTGGTCGCCGGCAACGCGGGGCACGACCTGTCCTCCACGGTGGAGCACCTGACGGCGCTGGTCCGGGCGAGCGGCCGCGTGGACGATCCGGAGATCCGGGCCCGCTGGGCGGAGTGCTACGCGCTCATGCGGGTCCGCGCCCTGACCCTCGAGCGGGCCGAGGCGGAGGGCCCGGGCCCCGAGACCGCCATGGGCAAGCTGACCTGGACCGAGACCCTCCGGAAGATCGCCGCGCTGGCCGCGGACCTGCTCGGCCCGGCGATGACCGCGGACACCGGGGCGCCCGGCACCTTCGCCTGGTCCGAGTTCGCGCTCACCGTCCCCGGCATCCGGATCTCCGCGGGCACCGACGAGATCGTCCGGACCCTGCTCGCCGAACGGGCCCTCGGCCTCCCCCGCGATCCCGCCCAGTGAAGGAGCACCGATGGACTACGAGAACCTCCGGCTGCAGGACGTCGGCGACGGCATCGCGCTGCTCACGCTGAACCGTCCGCACCGGCGGAACGGTTGGACCATCCCGATGGTCGAGGAGACGACCGACGCCCTGTCCCGCTGCGACGCCGACGGCACCGTCCGCGCCGTGGTGGTCACCGGGGCGGGCGACTCGTTCTCGGTCGGTGCCGACCTGACGTCGGGCCCGATCTCCAGCCCGGGCTCCGACCAGCAGCCGGCCGACGTCCTGCGGACCATCGTCACCCCCCGGGACGTGCGCAAACCCGTCATCGCCGCGCTCAACGGCGACGCCGTCGGCATGGGCCTGACCTTCAGCCTGACCTGCGACATCCGGGTCGTCGCGCGGGACGCCCGGCTCGCGGCGCCGATGACCCGGCTCGGCGTGATCCCGGAGATGGGCGCGCACTGGACCCTCCCCCGGATCGCGGGCTGGGCCGTGGCGAGCGACCTGTTGCTCACCGGGCGGCGGATCGACGGCGAGGAGGCCGTCCGGCTCGGGGTGTGCGGGGAGGCGGTCGACCGGGCGGACGTCCTCGACCGGGCCCTGGAGATCGCCCGCGACCTGGCCCGCAACACGGCCCCGCGGGCGGTCGCGGTCACGAAGTACCTGCTGCGCAAGGCCGCGGACACCGGGTTCGCGGAGCTGCGCGCGGAGGAGACCGACCTGTTCACCCGGGTCGCCCTCGAACCGGACGCGCCGGAGGGCGTGGCCGCGTTCCTGGAGAAGCGACCCGCTCGGTGGACGGGCGACCCCACCACGGAGCCCACCTGGCCCGCGCTGCCGAGCGAGGTGTTGTGACGGGCCCGCCCGCCGACCCGCTGGGGGCTCGGCGCCCTCACCCCACCGAGAGGAGCACCATGAGCGCACTGGGCGCCATCGTCACCATCGACGTCCCGCAGGACCGCCGGGAGGACCTGCTCACCCTGCTCGCGGAGATGTCCCGAGTCGCGCGCGAGGACCCCGGGACGGACGCCTTCGACGTCTGTCCCGAATCCGCGAACCCCGCCCGGGTGTACCTCTACGAGCGCTACCGGGACCGCGAGGCCTTCGCGGTCCACCGCGCGAACCTCCGACTGGCGGAGCTGGGTGCGTCGCTGACCGCGCTCGCGTCGAACCTCGAGATCAGCCGGATCACGGTGCTCGACCCGGACGTCCGATGAGCCGGGCCGCAGGGGGTGGCCGGTGATCAGGCTGCTGCCGCCCGGTGACCCCACCGTCCCCGACCGCGACTCGTGCGTCCTGGAGCTGATGCTGGCCGAGCGCGCCGCCGCGACCCCCGACGCAGTCCTCGTCCGCTACGCCGACGGCACCGAGTGGACCTATGCGCAGGCCCTCGCCGAGGGCAGGCGGGCGGCCGGGGTGTTCGCCGCGCACGGCGTCGGCCCCGGTGACGCGGTGCTGCACTGGCTGCCCAACGGCGTCGAGGGCGTGCAGGTCGTGCTCGGCTGCGCGCTGCTCGGCGCGACGGTCGTGCCGGTCAACACGGCGTTGCGCGGCACGGTCCTCGCGCATGTGCTCCGGACGTCCGGGGCCCGGCTGCTGGTCGCCCACCGCGACCTCGTCGACCATCTGCGCGGGCTCGAGGCCCCCGAGCTCCTGGTCGCCGGGGAGGACTGGGCCGCCGAGCTCGCCGCCGCGACCCCGTGGCGGGGCACCAGCCCGCGCGAGCCGTGGGACCCGTGCGCGGTGCTGTTCACCTCCGGCACGACGGGCCCGTCGAAGGGGGTCGTGACGACGTCGGTGCAGCTGTACTGCGTCTACACCGCCACCCCGCAGTTCGTGGACACCCCCGCGGACCGCTCCCTGATCACCGCGCCGTTCTCCCACCAGGTCGGGCTGGGCACCTTCTACCGCGCAGTGCTCTACGGCGCCTCGGTCGCCCTCGCGCCCCGCTTCGACACCGCCGCGTTCTGGCAGACCGTCGCCGAGACCGGCTGCACGCTCGCCACGCTGGTGGGCGGCCAGGCCACGTTCCTGGTCCACACCGACGGCCCCGAGCCCGGCGCGCACACCCTGCGCGAGGTCGGCGGCTCCCCGGTCACCGAGGACTTCCTGGAGTTCGGCCGCCGCTTCGGCGTGAGCCTGATGACCGGGTTCAGCATGACGGAGCTGTCCTCGCCGATCATGGCCGCGCCGGGCCTGCCCCCGGGCAGCTGCGGCCGGGTGCGCGCGGGCGTCCAGGTCCGGCTGGTCGACGACCACGACCGGGACGTCCCGCGGGGCACACCCGGCGAGCTCGTCGTGCGGGCGGACCGGCCGTGGTCGCTGTGCACGGAGTACCTCGGGATGCCGGAGGCGACCGCGCGGGCGTGGCGCAACGGCTGGTTCCACACCGGCGACCTGCTGCGCGAGGACGAGGCGGGCTTCTACTACTTCGTCGACCGCGCCAAGGACTGCATCCGCCGCCGCGGCGAGAACGTCTCGTCCTTCGAGGTGGAGTGCGAGCTGACGGCGCACCCGGCCGTCCAGGCCGCGGCGGCGGTGGGCGTGCCGGGCGAGACCGGTGACCAGGAGGTCCTCGCGGTGCTGGAGCTCGTCGAGGGCGCCGAGCTCGATCCCGCGGAGCTGATCGAGTTCCTCCGACCACGCCTGGCGAACTTCATGATCCCGCGCTACGTCCGCGTCGTCGACGTCCTCCCGGTCACCGCGTCGACCCGCGTCCGGAAGGAGCCGCTGCGCGCCGCGGGCCGCACCCCGGACACCTGGGACCGCGAGGCCGCCGGCGTCCGGGTCCGCGCGGACCGGTTCGGCTGACCCGTCGACACCCGTCTCGCCCGGTGCGGGAGACGACACCGGTCCGGCGCCGCACCGACCCGGCAACGAGTGTAATGATAAAGACGAAAGTCCAGGCGCAGCGCGAGGAGGCGGGATGCCGGAGACCCCCGAGGTCCGGGAGCCGGTCGTGGTGGTCGAGCGGCGGGGCCCGGTGGCCCTGCTGCGGCTGAACCGACCGGAGCAGCGCAACACGGTCACCTACGAGGTGCTGGACTCCCTGATCGCCGCCGCGGACGCGATCGAGCAGGACGACGACGTGCGGGCCGTGGTGTTGACCGGGACCGGGCGGTACTTCTCCGCGGGGACCGACCTGTCCGCGCGGGACGGCTTCCGAGCCGACGGCTCCGACTTCAAGCCCCTGCGCGGCGGCACCCGGGACGTCGGCGGCGAGCTCTCGCTGCGGATCTTCGAGTCCAACCGGCCGTGGATCACCGCGTACAACGGCACGGCCGTCGGCATCGGGATCACCATGGCCCTGCCCACCGACATCCGGATCGCGGCGGACGACGCCCGGTTCGGGCTGCCCTTCACCCGCCGCGGCATCGTGCCCGAGTCCTGCGGGAGCTGGTTCCTGCCCCGGCTGGTCGGGATCGGGAAGGCCGTGGAGTGGACCATGACCGGTCGGATCTTCCCCGCCGAGGAGGCGCTGCGTGCGGGCCTGGTGCACGAGCTGGTGCCCGCCGACCAGGTCCTCGACCGGGCCCTCGCGGTGGCCACCGACATCGCCGAGGGCTCCTCGCCGATCGCCGTGGCGCTCGCCCGGCAGATGCTGTGGCGCGGGCTCTCGGAGGACCACCCCATCGCGGCGAACCGCCTGGAGTCCGCGGCCCTGCTCGCCCTGACCACCGGCCCGGACGTCAAGGAGGGCGTCAGCGCGTTCCGCGAGAAGCGACCGCCCGCGTTCACCTCGCACCGCAGCGCCGACCTGCCGGACTTCTACCCATGGTGGACCACGCCCCCCTGGAAGGAGTGACCCGGAACGGCCGCGGCGTGCGCCGCGGCCGCCCGCGCCGGTCAGGGAATCGCGCTGCCGCCGTCGACCGGCAGGATGGAGCCGGTGACGTAGCGGGCGGCGTCGGAGGCGAGGAACAGGACCGCCTCGGAGATGTCGACGGCCTCCACGTACGGGATCTGCATCGGGACGCCGGTCGCGGCCCGCTCGGCGAGCTGCTGGTCGGTGGGGTCCTCGATGTCCGGGACGTAGATCGCCTTGATCGCGTCGTTGAGGAACATCGGGGTACCGACGTTGCCCGGGGTGACCAGGTTGACCCGGATGCCCTCGGACGCGGCCTCCTTCGCCGCGGTGCGCACCAGGCCCACCAGCGCGTGCTTGGAGGTCACGTACGCACCGACGTTCGCGAGGCCCTTGACCGAGGCCCCCGAGCCGATGACGACGACGGAGCCCCGTGGCCCGCCGGCCCGCATCGCGGTGATGCCGGACTTGAGCACGTGCCACGCCCCGACGACGTTGACGTCGAGCACCGTGCGGAAGACGTCCTCCTCGATCTCCCAGGCCCGCGCGCCGCGCTGCACGATCCCCGCGTTCGCGACCGCCACATCGACGCCCCCGAACTCGGCCACCGCACGCTGGAACACCGCCTCGACCGCGGCCGCGTCCCGCACGTCGGCGATCTCGGTGAAGCCCTTCGCCCCGGCCGCGCGGACCAGCTCACCGGTCTCGGCAAGGTCCTCCGGTGTGGACACCGGGTACCCGGGCTCGCCGACCTGCGCGCACACGTCGAACCCGACGACGTTCGCCCCCTCCTCCGCGAACCGCACGGCGTGCGAGCGGCCCTGCCCGCGCGCCGCACCGGAGATCACCACGGTCTTGCCCTCGAAACGGCCGGCCATCACTTCTCCCCCAGGTAGACGCGCCGGGCGCTCCCGGAGAACAGGTCGGCCACGGCGTCGGCCCCCAGCGGGGCGGCGAGCTCGTGGTAGGCGTCGAGCAGCTGCGGCAGGGTCCCGTGCAGCCCGTCGACCGGGAAGTTGGACCCGATCAGGGCGCGAGCGGGACCGAAGGCCCCCACCGCGTACTCGAACCACGGCCGGAAGGCGGCCGCCGAGATCTCGTGCAGAGTCATCGGCAGGCCGGAGAACTTCAGGACCGTGTCCTCCCGCTCGGCCAGGGCCGCCATCCCGCGCTCCCACAGCGCCCGCTCCGCGGCGTCGTGCGGGTGCAGCGGCCACCCGGTGTGCTCGACGACGACCGGCAGGCCGGGGAGGGCCTCGAGGGTCCGGGCCGCGAGGTGCATGGTCTCCGGGTGCACCACGAGGTCGTAGACCAGACCGCGCTCGGCCACCAGGCGCAGCAGCTCGACGGCCCGGGGGGTGTCGTACTCCACCCCCGCCAGGATCCGGATGCCGCGAAATCCCGGAGCCGTCAGCTGCCGGTCGAGCTCGGCGGCGACGCCGGCCACGCCGCCCGTGACGTCGACGGTCCCGACGATCGCCTGCGGGGAACCCGTCCGCTCGGCCAGGGCCGCGAGGGCGTCGGTCTCGTCCAGGTGCGTGCCGGGCCCGCCCGCCGCGCTGACGTGCACGTACCCGGTCACCTGCCAGGGCCGCGCCTCGGCGAGGTAGGTCTGCTGGTCGAACAGCCGCCGCATCCCGGCGATGTCCCCGAGACCTATGTCGGACAGGTCCGCGTCGGGCGCGAGGTGCGGGTACCACTGCAGGTTCGCGGGATCCCAGTGGTGGACGTGCGCGTCGAAGAACTCGATGTCGTGCTCAGGCATCGTCGCCTACCTCTCGCCTTCCGGTCGCGGGGTGTTCCGGATACGGTTGACAGATTAAGCTGATTGCGACCGCGAGGTACAGCGCAGGTGCACAGCACAGACTCAACGAGGAGGTGTCGTCCGTGACGACCACCGAGAAGCCGGTCCCCAGCAGCCAGGTCGAGCCGCTGGTGAGCGGCAAGACCTGGGAGGAGATGACGGAGGGCTCGGCGTTCCGGACCGCGAAGCGGACGGTCACCGAGGCGGACCTCATCCAGTTCATCACCTGGGGCGGGTTCAACGAGCCCCTGTTCTACGACAACTCGCACGCCGCGGCGGGTGGGTACTCCGGCAGGCTGATCCCGGGCGCGATGATCTACTGCATCGCCGAGGGCCTGATCCTGCAGACCAACGTGCTGAACGGCACCGGCCTGGCCTTCATGCACATGGAGCTGTCGGTCAAGCGCCCCGTCTACGTCGGGGACACGCTGCACGCGATCGTCCGCACGACCGAGTCCCGCGCGTCGAGCAAGCCGGGTCGCGGGGTGGTCACCGCGCACGTGTCGGTGCGCAACCAGCGTGACGAGGAGGTCCTCGTCTTCACCCCCGTCCGGCTGATCCGCGGCAAGGACTTCACCGAAGCAGAGCACTGAGCCGCTCGCACGCGAACGGGGTGCCGGCGACTCGCCGACACCCCGTCCGTGGCTCTCGGGCTACAGCCCCATGGACCGCCCGACCAGGTCCTTCATGATCTCCGTGGTGCCGCCGTAGAGCCGCTGCACCCGGGAGTCACGCCAGAGCCGCGCGATCTCGTACTCGTTGATGTAGCCGTAGCCGCCGTGCAGCTGCAGGCAGCGGTCGACGACCTCCCACTGCGTCTCGGTGGTCCACCACTTCGCCGAGGCCGCCTCCTCGGACGTCAGCTCCCCGGCGTTGGCGGCGAGCACGCACTGGTCGAGGTAGACCTCCATGACCTCGACCTTCGCCCGGATCTCCGCGAGCGCGTGCCGGTTGACCTGGAAGCTCCCGATCGCCTGCCCGAAGGCCTCGCGCTCCTTGGCGTACGCCAGGGTGAGCTCGTACGCCCGCCGGGAGGCCGCCACCGCGTGCACCGCGATGCCGAGACGCTCCTTCGGCAGGTTGCGCATGAGCTGGTAGAAGCCCTTGCCCTCCTCGCCGATGAGGTTCTCGACCGGCACCCGGACGTCCTCGAAGTGCAGCTCGGCGGTGTCGGCCGAGTGCTGACCGATCTTGTCGAGCTTGCGGCCCTTGGTGAAGCCGGGCGTGCCCGCCTCCACCATGATCAGGCTCATGCCCTTGTGGCCTGCGGACGGGTCGGTCTTGCAGGCGACCATCACCAGGTCGGACAGCAGGCCGTTGGAGATGAAGGTCTTCGAGCCGTTGATCACGTACTCGTCGCCCTCGCGACGCGCGGTGGTGGCGATCCCCCGCACGTCGGAGCCGGCGCCGGGCTCGGACATCGCGATGGCCGTGATCATGTCCCCGGACACGAAGCCGGGCAGCCAGCGGCGCTTCTGCTCGTCCGTGGTCAGATCGATCATGTACGGCGCCATGATGTCGTTCTGCAGGGCGAACCCGACACCCACGGTCCCCGTCGCCCAGTACTCCTCGGAGAGGATCTGGTTGAACCGGAAGTCGGAGATCCCGCTGCCGCCGAACTCCTCGGGGACCTCCCAGCCGAGCAGACCCCGCGCCCCGGCCTTGCGCCACACCTCACGGTCGACCTTGCCGTCCCGCTCCCACTCCGCCGCGAACGGCACGCACTCCTTCTCGAAGAAGGTGCGGACCGTGCTGCGGAACTCCTCGTGCTCGGGCTCGAACAGTGTGCGCCTCATCAGGGCTTGACCCCCAGCAGCTCGAGTCCGTTGTCGCGCAGGAACCGGCGCCGGGTCTCGTCGCCCAGACCCTCGACGCGCGCGTAGAAGTCCGCGGGCTCGCGCAGCCCCTCCGCGTGCGGCCAGTCCGACCCCATCACCAGGCAGTCGACGGTCCCGAGGCGCTCGACCATGCCGACGGTGTCGTCCTCCGGGTACGGGACCACCCGGACGTGGTTCTTGAACACCGTGCTCGGCCGCTCCTTGAGCTGCCCACCCAGCCACGGGCCGTTGCGCCCCATGCCCCGGCTCTTGTCCATGTGCCGGATGAAGTGCGGCACCCACTCGGCGCCGAACTCGCTGACCAGCACCTTGATGTTCGGGAACCGCCCGAACAGGTTGTCGAAGATCAACGCCGAGAGCGTGTCGGTGATCGGCCGCTCGCCGTAGGTGTTCTGCCACTGCCACGCCGAGAACTGGAAGGGCGGCACCAGGCCCCAGCCCCACTGCGAAGCCACGTTGTCCTGGTAGTGGAACTCCGCGATGTGGTAGGCCACGACCAGGCCGGCCTCGTTGACCCGGGCCCAGAACGGGTCGAAGTACGGGTCACCCGGGCTGCGACCGTAGGCCGGGCCCGCGGGCAGGGTGATGATCCGGGCGCCGGCCTCGATCACCGCGTCGAGCTCCTGGCAGGCCCGGTCGAGGTCGCGCATGGACAACATCGCGGGTGCGTAGATCCGATCCTGGTAGGCGAACCCCCAGTCCTCGGCCATCCACCGGTTGAAGGAGCGCAGGTTGTTGTAGAGCGGGTCGATGCCGTGCAGGTAGGCCTCGGCCATCAGCGCCCAGCCGCCCGGGTACATGATCGTCCGCTCGATCTGCTGCTCGGTGAGCTGGACCAGCCGCGCGTCGTGGTTCAGATACTCCTGCTGGATGGGCTCGTAGAACCGCTCCGCGTCCGCCGCCTCGCCGCTCGAGCGCGCCTTGAGCATCTCCACCAGCGAGCCCGGCACATAGGCCTGGTCGAGGTCCGCCTCGAGGGCCGTCACGATCCGGTCGTTCGCCAGCAGGACCTTCTTCCCCGCCGCGTTGCGGATCGGGTAGACGGCCGTGTGCAGCTTGTCCTTCGGCATGAACCGGGTGAAGCAGTCCTCGGCCTCGTACGAGTGCTGGTCGAAGTCCAGCAGCTTGTACGGGAGCTCCCCGACCGAGTTCTCGATCATCGCCATCTTCGGCACCTCTCGTCGTCACCGCGGTCGGCCACGACCGCAATGTGAGAGACAGTATCAACTTGCGATGCTCACTCGCAAGGGTCGGCGAACGGACCGTCCAGATCCGCCGCCGTGGTCGCGCCGTGCACCCGCGCCAACACCGTGCCGTCGGCTGCCAGCACCTCGGTGCGCAGCGAGCAGAACCGAGCGCTGCACCGCGTGACCTCGGTCTGAGCCGTCATCGCCGCGGCAGCGACCGGCCGCAGGTACTCCGCCGTGACGCTCGTGTGCTGGTCCCGTCTGCCGCTCGCCGCCAGCAGCCGCTCCTGATGGCACTGCGCCAGCCCCAGCACCACTCCGCCGTGCAGGGCGTCGTAGGCGTTGGTCAGCTGCGGGTCCGGTACCACGTCCGCGACCGAGACCGGGCCGCCCGGTCCGTCCCCGCCCGACACGTCCGGACCCAGTACGGAGACCGGCAGCGCCAGGGGCGGCCGGGGCTCCCCCACCGGGTGCGGCCGGGGCGAGGTGGAGCGCGCCATGATCGCGGTGGCCGTCGCGACCAGGAACCCGCGGTCGTCCTCGATCCGGACCGAACCCTGCCCGCCGCCGTGCCCCACCCGCAGCGCCGTGCCCTGCACGACGAGGGCGGCGGCCTGGGGCGCCGGTCGCCCGACGAGATCGACCCGCAGTTCCGCGGTCACCCCCGCCGTGTCACCCGACCCGACCGAGAACACCGAGATGCCCGCGGCGCAGTCCGCGAGCACCCCGAGCAGGGTCGGATCCAGGCTGTGTGGCCGCACCCGCCCGGCCCCCAGCGCCACCCGGAACGCGACGCGGCCGGGGCGGACCGACGTCGGCTCGATGCCCAGGGCCGCCTCGATCGACCCCTCCGCGAACATCGCGGCGACCGCGTCCGCGCTGAGGAAGCCCGGTGCGGCGCCCGGCCGGGCGTCGAGGGTCACGTCGTTCCCGACGGCGTGGCGAGACGGGCCGGGTCGGACATCGACAGCCTCCTGGGTGGGACGCGGAACACGGGGACGGACGGGGTCGGGGCGAGGGTTCAGACGAGCTCGACGATGGTGGCGTTGGCCTGGCCGCCGCCCTCGCACATCGTCTGCAGGCCGTAGCGGATCCCGTTGTCCCGCATGTGGTGCACGAGCGTGGTCATCAGCCGGGCCCCGGAGCCGCCGAGCGGGTGCCCCAAGGCGATCGCGCCGCCGTTGGGGTTGAGTGCCTTGGGGTCCGCGCCAGTCTCCTGCAGCCAGGCCAGCGGCACTGGGGCGAACGCCTCGTTGACCTCGAAGGCGCCGATCTGGTCGATCGAGAGCCCCGAGCGGGCGAGCGCCTTGGCGGTGGCCGGGATCGGAGCGGTCAGCATGATCACCGGGTCGTCGGCGGCGAGCACCGCGGTGTGCACCCGGGCGATCGGGCGCAGGCCCAGCTCGGCGGCCTTCTCCGACGTGGTCATCAACAGCGCGGCGGAGCCGTCGGAGATCTGCGAGGCGTTGCCCGCGTGGATGACCCCGTCCTCCTTGAATGCCGGCTTGAGCGCGGCCAGCCGCTCGACGGTCGTGCCGCGGCGGATGCCCTCGTCCTTCGCGAAGACGGTGCCGTCCGCCAGGGTGACCGGCGCGATCTGCGCGTCGTAGCGGCCCTCGTCCTGGGCCGCGGCCGCCTTCTCGTGGGAGGCGACGGAGAACTCGTCGAGCCGGGTCCGCGAGAAGCCCCAGCGCTCGGCGATCATCTCGGCACCGACGCCCTGGTTCGGCGCTCCGCCGTAACGGGCGTGGAAGCGCTCCCCGTACGGATCCTGCCCCTGGGTCGAGAAACCCATCGGGACCCGGGTCATGTGCTCGACGCCGCCCGCGACCACCACGTCGTACTGGCCGGCGATCAGCCCGGCCGCGGCGCTGTGCACCGCCTGCTGGGAGGACCCGCACTGACGGTCGACGGTGAAGCCGGGGACCGTCTCCGGCCACCCCGCGGCGAGCACCGCGGTCCGGGCGATGTCGCCGGCCTGCTCCCCCGCCTGGCTCACCACGCCCCACACCACGTCGTCGACGACGGCGGGATCGACACCGGACCGCTCGGCGAGCGCGTTGAGCACGTGCGCCGACAGCGTGGCGGGGTGCACCGTGGACAGCGACCCGTTGCGCTTCCCGACCGGCGTCCGTACGGCTTCGACGATGACAGCGTCCCGCATGACCTACTCCTACTCCCCAGGCGAGGCGGGCAACCCCGCCGCCAGATTAACATTTAGATCATCTAACTCAAAGAAACCCTTGCCGTCACTTCACCATTGCATCGCCCCCGACCGCGCCATACAGTTCTGCTGTCCTCGCTCACCCCCGCGGGCTCGAGCCTGGGCTTCGCGCTCGCGACCGGCGTCGTCGGCATCACCGCGTTCAGCGTCGGCCAGGAGGCCATG
This sequence comes from Pseudonocardia sp. NPDC049154, assembly GCF_040648315.1. Lineage (NCBI taxonomy): Bacteria > Bacillati > Actinomycetota > Actinomycetes > Pseudonocardiales > Pseudonocardiaceae > Pseudonocardia > Pseudonocardia sp. NPDC049154. Next base: position 11,523 of record NZ_JBEZDN010000005.1, on the reverse strand, counting down.
GTGGCCTGGGGCTGGCGGATCCCCTTCCTGCTCTGCCTGCCGCTGACGCTGATCTGCCTGGTGGTCCGGCTCGGGCTGGAGGACAGCCCGGAGTTCCGCCGGGTGAGCCCGCAGGCCGCCGCGCAGCGCCGCCCCGTCCGCGAGGTGCTGAGCGGGCACCGCGGTGCCCTCGTCGTCGTGACCGTGCTCGCGTTCGCGCTCAACGCGGTCGGCTACATCGGTCTGACCTACGTCAGCGGGTTCCTCCAGAAGACGCACGGGTTCTCGACCGGGTTCGCGTCCACCTTCTCGGCCGTCGTCATCGCCATCTCCTGCGTGATCGGCATGCCGCTCGGCGGCATCCTGACCGACCGCTTCGGCCGGCGTCCGGTCTGCATCATCTCCACGGCGGTCATCGCGGTGCTCGCGCTTCCGACGTTCCTGCTGATGGGCTCGACCAGCAACGTGCTGCTGATCGGGGTGGCCTACACGGCGATCATGATCCTCAACGCGGTGCAGACGGTCTCGGGCTTCTCCCTGTACACCAGCATCTTCCCCACCCGGGTGCGGTACACGGGCACCGCGATGGGGCACAACCTCGGCCTGATCATCGGCGGCGGCTTCACCCCGTACATCACCGCACAGCTGGTGCTCTGGACCGGTTCGGCCGTCTCGCCGGCGTACTGGATGATCGCGGGCTCGATCCTCGGGATCCTGGCCGTGCTCGCGTCCTCGCGAATCACCGACTCGATCCCGGACAGCATGGCCGCCACCACCGCCGTCACCGAGCCGTCCCCGACGGCCCGCGAGGCCGTCTGAGCCCACCGGAGCACCGACGGTGCCCGGCCGGGCGACCCCGGCCCGGCACCGTCCTCGGTGGCTCAGTGCCCCTTCCACTGCGGGGCGCGCTTCTCGGCGAAGGCCGTGGCACCCTCGCGGGCGTCCTCGGACTGGAACACCGGCGCGATCAGCGCGGCCTGCTCGGCCCAGCCCTGCTCCCACGACCAGTCCACCGTCGCCCGCGCCACCTGCTTGGTCACGGCGACCGCCAGCGGCCCGTTCGCGGCGATCAAGGCCGCCAGCTCGAGGGCGGCGTCCAGCGCTCCGCCCTCGTCGGTCACCCGGTTGATCAGGCCCATCTCGGCGGCCCGGTGCGCCGTCACCGGCTCCCCGGTCAGCAGCATCTCCAGGGCGTGCGCGGTCGAGACCCGCTTGGGCAGCAGCAGCGCGGCGCCGCCGCCCGCCACCAGTGCCCGCTTGACCTCGGGCACCCCGAACCGGGCGGTGCGGGCGGCGACCACCAGGTCGCACGCCAGCACCAGCTCCAGACCGCCGGCCAGGGCGTACCCCTCGACGGCGGCGATGAGCGGCTTGCGCGGCGGCGTCTCGGTGATGCCGCAGAGGCCGCGGCCCTCGATGCCCGGCGACTCCCCGCGCAGGAAGGCCTTGAGGTCCATCCCCGAGGAGAACGTGCCGCCGGCGCCGGTCAGGACACCGACCCGCAGCTCGTCGGAGGACTCCAGCTCGTCCACGGCGTCCGCGACGCCGCGGGCGACCCCGGCGTTGAGCGCATTGCGGGCCTCGGGCCGGTTGATGGTGATGATCTGGACGCCGTCGCGGCTGCTCACCAGCACCTCGTCGGACACGTGCGTTCCTCTCCTCGAGCGGGCGCTCTGGGCCCCCGCGGCGGTCAGCAGGTCAGCGGGGGCCGAACCGCTGGGCACCGTCCAGGCGGATGACCTCGCCGTTCAGGTAGTCGTTCTCGGCGATGTGCTGGGCCAGTGCGGCGTACTCGTCGGGACTGCCGAGACGCTTGGGGAAGGGCACCGCCTTCCCGAACGCCGCCAGGGCCTCCTCGCCCACCGACTCCATCGTCGCGGTGCGCATGGTCCCGGGCGCGATGCAGCACACCCGGACGCCGACGGCCCCAAGGTCGCGGGCCGCCACCAGGGTCAGACTGACGACGCCACCCTTCGCCGAGGCGTAGGGGGCCAGGCCGATCTGGCCCTCGTAGGCCGCGATGCTCGCGGTCGTGATGACCGCGCCCCGCAGACCGTCCTCGTCGACGGGCTCGTTGCCCGCCATCGACGCCGCGGCGAGCCGCAGCACGTTGTATGTGCCGGTCAGGTAGCCGGCGATCATCGACTCGAAGGCCTCCAGCGGGGCGGCCTCCCCGGTCTTGCCGACGATCCTCTGGGCCTTCCCGCCCGCCGCGCCGTGGGCGGTCAGCACCGTCCGCAGCGGCGCCGCCGCCTGCGCGGCGGCGAGCGCCCGGTCGACGCTCGCGGAGTCCAGCACGTCCGTGGCCACCGGGATCGCACGCTCGCCGAGGTCGGCGGCCGTCTTCTCCGCCGCCTCACCGGACAGGTCGGCGATCACCACGTGCGCCCCGGCCGCGTGAAAGCGCCGGACGGCCGCGGCGCCCAGGCCGCCGGATCCGCCGGTGACCAGGACCGAGGTGCCTGCGAGCTCCATCGTCATCTCCTTGGTGTGCGAACCGGCACGCCGGGCCGCGTCGGGTTCGGGTCGGACCGGGGGGTCATCCCCGGTCGCGGCCGCCGGTGGAGTGACGTCGACACCGACGGCAATAATGAGAGACTCTATCGCCATGATGCGGCATTGCACAATGCGCCACTGCTCGCAGTCCGAGTGTCTTCGACCAGTCGTTACACTCTCATTGTGAGATAACGTGTCATCATGACACACGCGACGACCCCGGGACCTGGACGTTCGCCGTCGTTGCGTGAACGCAACCGGGCCCGGACCTACGCCGACATCGCCGGTGCCGCCCTCGAGCTGTTCGACGGCAACGGCTTCGACTCCACCACCGTCGAGCAGATCGCCACGGCGGCCGGCGTGTCCCAGGCGACCTTCTTCCGCTACTTCGGCACCAAGGAGGACGTGCTCTTCTCCGACGAGGCCGGGTCGACGGCCACCCTGATCGAGCTCGTCGGGAACCGGTCCGACCCGAGCCCCACCGTCGCCGCGCTCGCCGAGCCACTGCTCGCCTATGCCGAGTCGATGACCGGGCCGGGTTCGCCGCACAGCAGACGGATGACGCGGCTCGTCATGACCACCCCGAGCCTGGAGGCGCGCAGCCTGCGGCTGCGCCTGCGCTGGGAGCGGGAGGTGGCCCACCGGCTGGCCGACGAGGCGGGCGTCGTCATTCCCACTCTGGCGCACACGATGGTCGGCGCGGTCGCCGTCTCCTGCCTGACCAGCGCCCTGCGGCACTGGTCGCGCGACGACTCGGCCGAGGCGCTCCTCAAGCTGGTACGCGAGGCGTTCGCGGTGGCAGCCGACTGACTCCGGCCACCACCGGGCCGCGGGCGAGGGAGGGAGGCGCCGGAGCCCGGCCCGCCGCCCCCTCCCCCGTCGTCAGTCCAGCAGCTCGATGATCGTGGCGTTGGCGGTGCCGCCGCCCTCGCACATGGTCTGCAGCCCGTACCGGATGCCCTGGTCCCGCATGTGGTGCACCAGCCGGGTCAGCAGGATCCCGCCGGAGCCGCCCAGTGGGTGCCCGACGGCGATCGCCCCGCCCACCGGGTTGAGCCGCTCCTCGTCCGCCCCCAGCTCGACCTGCCAGGCGAGGGGGACCGGCGCGAACGCCTCGTTGACCTCGAACGCCCCGATATCGGAGATCGACAGCCCCGAGCGCTTGAGGACCTTCTGCGTGGCCGGGATCGGGCCGGTCAGCATCATCAGCGGGTCCGAGCCGGCGACCGCGCTGGACACGTAGCGGGCGATCGGGGTCAGCCCCAGCTCCTTCGCCCGCTCCGGGGTGGTGATCAGCACCGCGGACGCGCCGTCGGAGATCTGGCTGGCGTTGCCCGCGTGGATCACCCCGTCCTCCCGGAACGACGGCTTGAGCTTGGCCAGCGTCTCCGGGGTGGTGCCGCGGCGCAGGCCCTCGTCGGTGGTGAAGTCCGGCACGGCGGAGATCGGCGCGACCTGCGAGGCGAACTTCCCGGCGTCGATCGCCGCGGCGGCCAGCTCGTGCGAGCGCGAGGCGTACTCGTCGAGCCGTTGCCGGGAGAAGCCCCAGTGCTGCGCGATCCGCTCCGCGCCGACGCCCTGGTTGAAGTCCTGGCCGGGGAACTCGCCGCTCTCCAGGTCGGCGGCGTAGCGGGTGCGGACGTTCGTGCCGAACGGGCGGCCCTCGCCGCGGCCGGAGCCCATCGGGACGCGGGTCATCGACTCGACCCCGCCGGCCACCACGACGTCGTACAGGCCGCCCCGGACCATGCCGGCGGCGAGGTCGATGGCCGTCTGCCCCGATCCGCAGGCCCGGTTGACCGTGGCACCCGCGACGGACTCCGGCCAGCCCGCGGCCAGCACGCTGTAGCGGCCGATCTGGGCGCTCTGGTCGCCGACCTGGTTGACACAGCCCCACAGCACGTCGTCGACCAGCTCGGGGTCCAGCCCCGTGCGGGCGGCCAGCGCCTTCAGGACGTCGGCGGACAGGTCCGCCGGGTGCACCGACGCGAGCGACCCGTTCCGCTTACCGATCGGGGTGCGCACCGCGTCGACGATGACGGCTTCCGGCATGAGGGACCTCCCAGGGGTGCTGTCCTAACTATTTAACGGTATCTCCACCCTGCCGGCGCCGGAACCCGTCCTGACGTGCGGTGGGTCACCGCGGATCGGCGGGCGGTGACCCGGACGAGGTCGCCGTGACGCTTGACACACGCCGCCACGACAGAGACAGTGGCCGCTGTCTTGATCCCGAACCGACGACCTCGACGTGGAGGACCCCCCGGTGACCGCTGTGGATCCCGTACGCCCCCTCGCCGCCCCGGACCACGGCGTCCGGGACGACTTCGTCCCCAAGGACGCCTACATCGACCCCGCCTACGTACGGTTGGAGAAGGAACGGCTCTGGCCCCGGGTGTGGCAGGTCGCCTGCCGCGAGGAGGAGATCCCCGACCCCGGGGACTACCTGACCTTCGAGGTGACCGACGAGTCGATCATCGTGGTGCGGATGAGCGACATGTCGATCCGCGCGTACTACAACGCCTGTCAGCACCGCGGTCGCAAGCTCACCGAGGGCTGCGGCACCGCGAAGAACTTCTACTGCCGCTACCACGGCTGGCGGTGGAACCTCGACGGCACGGTGCGTGACGTGGTCGACGAACAGGACTGGGGCGGCATCGACCGCGGCGAGCTCCGGCTCAAGGAGCCGCTGGTCGACACGTGGGGCGGGTTCGTGTTCGTGAACATGGACCGCGACGCGCAGCCGTTGCGCGAGTACCTCGACCCGATCCCCGAGATCTTCGATCCGTTCGAGTTCGAGAAGTTCCGCTATCGCTGGTACAAGACCGTGGTCCTGCCCGCGAACTGGAAGGTCGCCCTGGAGGCCTTCAACGAGGGCTACCACGTGCAGACCACGCACCCGCAGCTGTTGCGCGACAACGACGATATGACCGTCAGCGCCACCTTCGGGCCGCACTCCATGTTCACCAGCGCCGAGGGCAACTGGCCGATGGGCGCCCCGTCCCGCCGGCTCGGCCTGCCCTTCCCCGACGACCTGCGCCCCGGCCTGGTCCGGTTCGTCGAGCTGATGGAGGAGCAGCTCAAGGCGATCTGGACCCCGCGCGACCTGGCCGCGGCCCGGCGCCTGATGACCGATCTCGACGACGGGTCGGACCCGATGGTCGTGCTCGGCTCGATGATGAGGTTCGCGGCGGAGGCCGCGATCGAGGAGGGTGCGGGCTGGCCGAACCTCGGCATGGAGAACCTCGTGCGCGCGGGTCAGGACTGGCACATCTTCCCGAACCTGATCGTGCTGCCCTACCCGGACGGCGCGCTCTGGTACCGAGCCCGCCCGAACGGCGACGACCCGGACACCTGCATCTACGACATCTGGTCGCTCGCGCGCTACGCCCCCGGCGCCGAGCCGAAGCTCACGCGCGAGTTCCACACCGTGTGGGAGGACCACGAGGAGTGGGGCAAGATCCTCGAGCAGGACTTCCAGAACATGCACGCCGTCCAGCAGGGCATGAAGTCGCGCGGGTTCCCGGGCTCCCGGGTCAATCCCGTGCAGGAACGCGCCATCTCCCACTTCCACCGCACGCTGCGGAGGTACCTCGCGATGCCGCCGGTGAGCTCGTGAGCGGCCCGGGACCGGACTGGGGCGCCACGACCGACCTGCTCGTCGTCGGCAGCGGGGGCGGGGCGCTGTGCGCCGCGCTCGTCGCCCACGACCGGGGGCTGCAGACCCTCGTCGTCGAGAAGGAGCCGCTGCTCGGCGGCTCGACGGCCATGTCGGGCGGTGTGCTGTGGCTGCCGGACAACCCGGTGAGCAGGGCCGCGGGCGTGCCGGACTCGCGGGAGGACGCCCTGGCGTACTTCGCCGCCGTCGTGGGGGACGAGGGGCCCGCCACGTCGAAGGCCCGGACCGAGGCGTTCCTCGACACCGTCGAGCCGATGACCCGGTTCCTGCAGGAGGCCGGGGTGCCGTGGCGGCACTGCGAGGGCTACTCCGACTACTACGACGACCGCCCCGGCGGCAAGGCCCGCGGGCGCTCGCTGGAGACCGAGCTGTTCGACACCGCGACCCTCGGGCCGTGGGAGTCGAAGTTCCGGATCAGCGACGACATGCCCCCGGTTCCCGCCTACACCGGCGACGTGGCGGCGCTGTCCGTGGCGCCGCGCACCGGGAAGAGCCTCCGGACCGTGGCGCGGATCGGCGCGACGTTCATGGCCGCGGCCCTGCGCGGCAAGCGGATCCGCGGCTCCGGCGTGGCGCTGCAGGGCTACCTGCTCACCGCGCTGCTGAAGGCCGAGATCCCCCTGTGGACCTCCAGCCCGCTGGTCGACCTGGTCGACGTCGACGGCCGGGTGGTCGGCGCCGTCGTCGAGCGCGCGGGGCGGGCCATTCGGATCGGCGCGCGCCGCGGCGTGCTGCTCGCGGCGGGCGGCTTCGCGCGCAACGCCGAGATGCGCGAGGAGTTCGGCCGCCGGCCCGCGTCGGCGGACTGGACCTCGGCCAACGTCGGCGACACCGGCGAGGTCACCCGGATCGCCATGGCGCACGGCGCGGCCGTGGACCTGATGGACGAGGCCTGGTGGATCCCGTCGTCGATCCTGCCGGACGGCACGCCGGTGTTCGCCGTGTACGAGCGGTCCAAGCCGTTCGCGCTCTTGGTCGACGGGACCGGCGAGCGGTACACGAACGAGGCCGCGTCGTACATGGAGGTCGGGCGGGCGATGTACGCCCGGCACCAGGAGACCGGCAGCGCCGTCCCGAGCTGGTGGATCACCGACTCGCGGTTCCGCCGCCGCTACCTGTGGGGCACCACCCCGGGCGGGGTGACGCCGAAGGCCTGGCTGGAGTCCGGCTACGAGAAGCGCGCCGACACCCTCGAGGAGCTCGCCGCCCTCTGCGGGATCCCGCCGAAGCGGCTGCGCGCGACCGTCGACCGGTTCAACGAGCACGCGGCGCGCGGCGAGGACCCGGACTTCCACAAGGGCGAGCGGGCCTACGACCGCTACTACGGCGACCCGAGGCAGCGGCCGAACCCATGCCTCGGGCCCGTCGAGAAGGGACCGTTCTCGGCGTTCGCCCTCTACCCCGGCGACGTCGGGACCAGTGGTGGCCTGCTGACCGACGAGCACGCCCGCGTCCTGGACGAGGCGGGCGACCCGCTGCCCGGCCTCTACGCCACCGGCAACGGCACGGCCTCGGTGATGGGCCGCCACTACCCCGGCGCGGGCGCCAGCATCGGCGCCTCGTTCGCCTTCGGCTGGATCGCGGCACACCACGCCGCGGACGCGGCCGACCCCACCTCTGACCCCGAGCTGATCGGAGCACCCTCCCGTGACTGATCCCGCAGCCGACCGGCTGCTCGACGTCTACCGCGGCGCCGTCCGCATCCTCACGGCCGACGAGACCATGCGCGGCCTGCTCACCTCCGGCGAGCTGGCCATCGCCTACTACTCTCCCCGCGGTCAGGAGGTCGTGGCCGCGGCGGGCCTGGCCCCGCTGACCCGCGAGGACTACCTCGTCACCACCTACCGCGGCGTGCACGACCAGATCGCCAAGGGCATCCCGCTGGAGCCGCTGTTCGCCGAGCTGTTCGGGCGCTCCGGCGGCACCTGCAAGGGCAAGGGCGGCCCGATGCACGTCACGCACCCCGAGAGCGGGGTCATGGTGACCACGGGGGTGGTGGGCAGCGGGCTGCCCATCGCCGTCGGGCTGGCGCTGTCGTCGCAGGTCACCGGCGACGGCCGGGTCACCGTGGCCACCTTCGGCGACGGGGCGAGCAACATCGGGGCGTTTCACGAGGCGCTGAACATGGCGTCCCTGTGGAAGCTGCCCGTGGTCTTCCTCTGTCAGAACAATCGCTACGCCGAGTCGACCCGCTACGCGGACTGCACCACCGCCCCGCACATCGCGGACCGCGCGGCCTCCTACGGCATGGTCGGCGAGACGGTGAACGGCAACGACGCGGAGGCCCTGCTCGCCGCGGCGGACCGGGCCGTCGAGCGGGCGCGCTCCGGCGCGGGGCCGACCCTGCTGGAGGCCGAGACCTACCGCTTCATGGGCCACTACTTCGGCGACACGGGCGCCTACATGGACCCTGCGGAGTTCGCCGCGGCCCAGGCCCTGGACCCGGTACCCGCGCTGCGCGCGCGGCTGCTGGAGCTCGGCGTGGCCGAGGACGCGGTCACCGCCGTGGAGCGGGACGCGAAGGCCGCGGTCGAGGCGGCGGTCGCGTTCGCCAAGGACAGCCCGCCCGCGTCGCTCGACGAGCTGCGCCGCGACGTGTACCGCGAGGAGGTGCCTGCATGAGCGAGCGTGCGAGCGAATCATCAGCACAGCGCGAGCGTGCGAGCGAATCATCAGCACGGCGCAGGTCGATCACCATGCAGCAGGGACTCAACGAGGCCCTGCGCGAGGCCATGGCGGCCGACGAGTCGGTGATCGTCCTCGGCGAGGACATCGGCGACAAGGAGGGCGGCGGCACGTTCAAGGTCACCTCCGGCCTCTCCACCGAGTTCGGCACGTCCCGAGTGCGCACCACCCCGATCTCGGAGCAGGCCATCGTCGGCGCCGCGGTCGGCGCGGCCGTCGCGGGCCTGCGCCCGGTCGCGGAGATCATGCTGATGAACTTCGTGACGGTCGCGATGGACCAGCTGGTCAACCACGCCGCCAAGCTGCGCTACATGTCCGGCGGCCAGACCCACGTGCCGTTGACGATCCGGACCGCGACCGGCGCGGGCGGCGGGTTCGGCGGGCAGCACTCCGACATGCTTGAGGCGTGGCTGGCCCACGTCCCCGGGCTGACCGTCGTGGTGCCCTCCTCCCCCGCCGAGGCCAAGGGGCTGCTGCTGTCCTCGATCTTCGACGACGACCCGGTCGTCGTCGTCGAGCACACGCAGATGTACTGGACCAAGGGGCCCGCGCCCGAGCCCGGGGCGCGGATCCCGTTGCGCACCGCGAACGTGGCCCGCGAGGGCCGGGACGTCTCGGTGATCACCTACGGCCGCCCGGTCGGCCAGTCCCTGCAGCTCGCCGAGAAGCTGGCGGGCGAGGGCATCGACGTCGAGGTCGTCGACCTGCGCACGGTCGCGCCCTGGGACTCCCGCACCGTGCTGGAGTCGGTGGCGAAGACCCGCCGCGCGATCGTGGTGCACGAGGCCGTCGGCCGGTTCGGAGTAGGGGCCGAGGTGTCGGCGACGATCTCCGAGGAGCTGCTCGGTGAGCTCGCCTCCCCGGTCGTGCGGGTGACCTCACGGGACTCCGCGGTGCCGTTCGCCCCGCACCTCGAGCAGGCCTACCTCTACCAGATGTCCGATGTGGAGGACGCGATCCGGAAGGCGGTGTCGTGAGCACGGTGCAGGTGCGCATCCCGAAGCTGGGGATGTCTATGCAGGAGGGGCGGCTCACCGAGCGGCTGATCCCCGACGGTGGTCGCGCCACCGTCGAGGAGCCCCTGTACGTCCTGGAGACCGAGAAGGTCGAGCAGGAGATCGACGCGCCGGCGACCGGGACGGTCCGCTGGCTCGTCGAGGAGGACGAGGACTACGAGGTCGGCACCCTCGTCGCCGAGATCGAGCCCACCGGCTGAGTCCTCCGGAGGGGCTCACCCGGGCCGGTCGCGGCGCAGCACGCCGCCGATCACGTACTGGGTGAGCTCCTCCACCAGCTCCTCGGGCCCGGTCCCGTCGTCGCCGAAGAGCAAGGGGTTGCTCACGGTGGCCGACAACACCATCCCGAACGTCAACCGCACCACGTGCCGAGGGTTCGGGGGCTTCAGCCCCGTCTCCTCCAGCCCGACGACGACGGCCGCGGCGAGCTCGTCGAGCAGCCGGTCCAGCGGCCCCGGGCCCTCCCCCACCGCGAGCACCTCGGGATCGTGGGCGTAGGCGGCGAGCAGGCTCAGCACGTCCGAGCGGTGCTCGGTGAGGAAGTCGAACAGCATCCGCACGTAGTCGCCCGCGAGCTGCTCCGCGCTCAGTCCGCGGGCCACACGCTGGTCGAACTCGGCGAGGAACGCGTCCACGAACTGCTGGAAGGGTTCGAACACCGCGGCCTGGAACAGGTCGACCTTGCTGGGGAAGTGCCGGAACATGACCTTCTCGGTCACGTCCGCCCGCGCGGCGATCTCCCGGGTGCGCGCGCCCGCGAAGCCCCGCTCGGTGAAGACCTCGCGCGCCGCGGCGAGCACGGCATCGCGCACCACCGCGCTGCTGCGCCGGGTCCGCCCCATCTCCATGCCGCCGTCCGTCGCCACCCGGAGAGCCTACGGCGTGCCTCGGACCGGCCCGGCAGAACACCGTCGGTCGGCCCGAGGCGCACGGACCCGCTCTCGCGCGGGAGCCGGCGGACGCTCAGTTCTTGCGCTTGGTGACTTCCTCCTGCAGCTGCGGTGCGACCTTGAACAGGTCGCCCACCACGCCGAAGTCGGCGATCTCGAAGATCGGCGCCTCCGGGTCCTTGTTCACCGCGATGATCGTCTTCGAGGTCTGCATGCCGGCCCGGTGCTGGATCGCACCCGAGATCCCCAGTGCGATGTACAGCTGCGGCGACACGGTCTTGCCGGTCTGCCCGACCTGGAACTGGTGCGGGTAGAACCCCGAGTCCACCGCCGCCCGCGACGCACCCACGGCCGCACCCAGCGAGTCGGCCAGGCCCTCGACCACGGAGAACTGCTCCGCCGACCCGACTCCACGCCCACCGGACACGATCACCGACGCCTCGGTCAGCTCCGGACGATCCCCGACGGTCACCGGCTCCCGCGACTGCACCGTGGCGCTACGACCCGATGCCGCCGGGACCTCGACCGTCTCCTCCGCACCCGCGCCGTCGACAGCCTCGACCTCGACCGAGCCCGGACGCAGCGTGAACACCGGATGCGCGGTGTTGGCCTTGGCCTCGGCGATGAACGCGCCACCGAACACCGAGTGCGTCCCGCCCTCGGGGGAGATCGCCACGACGTCGCCCAGCAGCGCCGAGTCGGTCTTGATGGCCAGCCGGCCGGCGATCTCCTTACCGTCCGCGGACACCCCGATCAGCACCGCGGCCGGGTCCTTGGACTC